>JBKKBA010000030.1:0-4594 GCA_046714275.1 Actinomycetota bacterium | reverse complement strand
GACATGGTCAGGACCATGTTGGTGCCGGTATCCCCGTCGGGGACCGGGTAGACGTTGGCCTCGTCGATCGCCGCCTGGTGCGCTCGAAGAGCCTCGAGCGCGCTGACGGCCGCCCGTCGAAGCTGGTCCCGGCCGAATGTCGCTTCCATGTGGCCCGAATCCTAGCGGCGGGGACCCACGACCTCCCGTCTGGACGTCCCTGGGGCCCGGGCGGCGGAAAGAGGGCGAATATGCCCCGGTTGTTGCCGCCGGACGCGCTCTGTACAATGCGCGGGCTATGTCTTCCGTCTGCGATATCTGTGGCCGTGGTCCGGGCTTTGGGATGCAGGTTTCCCACTCGCACCGCCGGTCGCCCAAACGCTGGAACCCCAACATCCAGCGAATTCGCGCCATCGTCAAGGGCGCCCCGCGCCGCGTGAACGCCTGCGCCCGCTGCATCAAGGCCGGCAAAGTCCTGCGTCCAACCGTTCGCTGACCCCACCTTCTCTCTGTATTTTCTCTGTATGAAATATAGTTGGAGTGGTCCGGGGGTCGTTGCAACACCTGCCGAGGTGAGCATCCTGAGGCTCGAGATGGCGTCCTTTTGCTTGTCGGCTCATCGCTAGGCGATCGGGGGGGTGACCGGGCCCGTCCCTTTTCCGATCGAGGGGGCGCTGCGGATCCCTTGGGTCACGAAGCGCTTGGCTGTGGACACGGCGTCGCGCAGGGTTTCGCCCTTTGCCAGCGCTGCCGTGAGCGCAGCGGAGAGCATGCATCCCGTGCCGTGGGCGCCCCTGGACTCGATGCGGTCACCTGAAAACTCGATCAGGTCGGTGCCGTCGAAGAAGACGTCGGTGGCATCGCCTTCGATGTGGCCGCCGGTGACCAGCGCCGCGCACCCGGTGACCCCATGAATACGGCGGGCCGCTTCGCCCTGATCGCTGCGTGAGCGCACGGCCTCCATGCCGGCCAGCAGCGCGGCTTCGACGGCGTTCGGCGTCGTGATGGTGGCCATCGGCAGCAGCATCGTGCGGAACACGTGGAGGGCTTCGGAGGGTGTGAGGGTCTGTCCCGTGCTGGACGTCAGAACGGGATCGACGACCAAGCATCGAACCTGCGCGCTGCGCAACGTGTCGGCGACCGCTCCGGCCGTCTGGGCCGATGACAGCATGCCGGTCTTGATCGCGTCGGCTCCGATATCGGAGAGCACGGCCTGGATCTGGGCCACGACGATGTCGGTGGGGACGGCGTGGACGGCGTGGACCCGGGTCGTGTCTTGAGCCGTGACGGCGGTGACCGCGCTCAAACCCCAAACCCCCAACGAATGAAAGGTCTTCAGGTCCTGCTGAATCCCGGCTCCTCCACCTGAATCGGAACCGGCGATGGTAAGGGCTCGCGCGATCATCCGAAGTGCTCCCAACCGACGGCGGTCAGGTCGGTTTCCTGCCCTGCGTGCCGCAGCACGCGGTGACCCGTGGCCGGAAGAAACTCGCCGATCACGGTCAAGGGCAACGGAGCCACCGCCGCGCGGATCGCATCGATCGCCGCGAGGGGAGCGGCCATCGCCAGCTCGTAGTCTTCTCCTCCCCCGGCGGCCAGGGTGACGGAATCGATGCCCAGAAAAGCCGCGACTTCGGCGACTCCGGGTGCCAGGGGCAGAGCAGACCCCTCGACCAGCAGGCCAAGGCCCGACTCTTCCGCCAGATGGCCGCCGTCTTTCGCGACACCGTCGGAGATGTCGAGCAT
Source organism: Actinomycetota bacterium (assembly GCA_046714275.1). Taxonomy (GTDB): domain Bacteria; phylum Actinomycetota; class AC-67; order AC-67; family AC-67; genus JBKKBA01. Next base: position 2,869 of record JBKKBA010000030.1, on the reverse strand, counting down.
CGCGGTCGCCCCGGCGGTCGCGGCCGAGGGCCCGGCCCGGTCCCGGATCTGGGGCCGCGCGTGACGCTCGGCCAAAGACGGGAACCGCTTCAGAAGCTCTGCCGCCGCTTGATCGTGATCGGCAAGCCGCAGGAGGGCCAGGCCCGCCGCCGCAGCCCCGAGCGCACCCGTCACGCACAGAAGGTCCCCCGCCGACGCGCCGGATCGTCTGAGTGGCCCCGCCGGCCCCGGCGTGCCCAGGATTGCGACCGAGAGGACGATCTGGGGGGCCGCCGATACGTCACCGCCGGCGATGCGAACGCCGAACTGCCGGGCGGCGTCGAAGATGCCGTCCAGGATGGCCTCGGCGACGGCAACCGGGGTTGTGGGCGGCGCCGCGAAACCCAGGAGCGCAAAGGTCGCGCTGCCCCCCATCGCTGCGATGTCCGAGACGTTAACCGCGACGGACTTGTAGCCGGCATCCTGCGCCGACGTGAGCGCCAAATCGAAATGAACTCCCTCGACGGTCAGATCCGCTGCGGCCAGGGTCAGCGATTCGGTCGCCAGCATGGCTGCGTCGTCGCCCGGCCCGATCGGGACGGTTTCATCGGCGGGGATCCGCCGACGCAGCCGGGCAATCAGCCCGAACTCTCCGAGGTCGGCAAGGGTCTGCGCCATTCACCTGCAGCATATGGCGCGACCGATGGCCGCCCAAACGATGCCGAACGGACCTGCCCGGGCCGGCCGGCGAAGCCCGGATCGTCCTTCCGCTTGCCCTGTGGCACGGTGAGGGGCGAGAATCCGGCTACCGGCGAGGCAGGGAGGAAGCGGATGGGCGTCCTGAACACAATCGAACTTGAAGGCGTCTCGACGGAGTCTTGGGGCGACGCCGCCCGCGAAGCGCTCCGTGAGGCGGCCAAGACCATCCGCCACATCGTGAAGATGGACGTGCTGGACACCGCCTGCAACGTGAGCGACGACTCGATCCTGGAGTACCGCACCTCGGTCCGGCTGTATTTCGAGGTCGAGCCGAGCCGGTAGAGAGTCCGACTTGGTGCCACGGAATTCCCGGCGCTATCATTTGTGAATGCTTTCACGAACGCCTTGGGAGGTTTTTCGGTGACCCAGAAGATCGAAGGTCCGGCCTATGTCTTGGAGGCGCGCTCGTTCGCGCTGAACCCCTCGCAAGATGAGCTGATCGCGCTCACGGAGAAGATGGAGAACTGCAAGCGCACCAAGTACGGAAACGTCAACGTCACCACGCGCGTCGTCAGCCGCTCGGCCAAGTCGTCTTTCATCGCCACCGACACCCCCGAAGCCCACCACGGACACCAAACGATCGACCGGGCCGAGCTCAAGCGGATCGGGGACCTGCAGGACGACTACATCCGCGAGCAGGACATGATCGTCATCGACGGGTTCATCGGCAACGACGATGCGTTCAAGGTTCCCGCTCGCCTGATCGTCGAAGCCGCCAACGCCAACATCGCCGGCATGCAGGACACGCTGTATTTCAAAGAGGGGGTGGGAGCGGACCACCAGCCGGCGGTCAGCGTCATCTACACGCCCAACCTGCCCGCCGCCGGCTATCCGGACGACCGGCTCATCGCCGTGGACCTGGAGAACGGCGTGACGCGCGTGCTCAACTCGGACTACTTCGGTGAGTCGAAGAAGGGCGGGCTGCGCATGTGGAACACCATTGTGTTCCAGCGCGGCGGCCTGCCGATGCACGCCGGCTGCAAGGTCGTGCCGACGCCCGGCGGCGAACGGAACTTCCTGATCGTCGGGCTGTCGGGGACCGGAAAGACGACGACGACATTCACCCGGCAGAACGACTCAAAGCCCGTCCAGGACGACTTCATCGCCCTGATGCCGGGCGGCAAGGTCTACGGAACCGAAAATGGCTGCTTCGCCAAGACGTTCGCGCTGTCGGCCGAATACGAGCCGACGATTCACGGAGCCGTGACATCGGCCGGGTCGTATCTGGAGAACGTGTACCAAACCGAAGACGACGACTTGGACTTCTTCAACGAGTCGTTCACGCAGAACGGCCGCGCCGTTTTCGGCATGGAGAAGCTGGGCTGGTATCGCGACCCTCGGGAAGCCGGCGACGTGGAAGTTCTGCTGATCCTGAACAGAAACAACAACATCATCCCGGCCGTCGCGCGGCTGACGCCCGAACAGGCCGCCGCCTATTTCATGCTGGGCGAGACGATGGGAACATCGGCCGGTGGAAAAGACGAGGCCGGCAAATCCTTACGCGTTCCTGGCACGAACCCATTCTTCCCGCTGCCGCACGGAAACCAGGGCAGCCGCCTGCTGGAGCTGCTGAACTCGCACCGGATCGAGGTGTATCTAATGATCACCGGGTGGGTCGGTGGCGGAGATTACGACGATCGCGCGAAGAAGGTCGGCATTCCGGTCTCCAGCGCTTGCGTCAAGGGCATCGCCGAGAGCAGCATCGCGTGGACCGCCGACCCGGACTTCGGCTACCAGGTTGCCGCGGCCGTCCCCGGCATCGACGACGCCGAATTCCTGCAGCCACGTGCGCTGTACGAGCGTCAGGGCCGGCAGGACGAGTACGCCGAGCAGGTTCAGCGCCTCAAGCGCGAGCGCGCAGAATTCCTGGGGAAGTTCTTGACGCTTGGGCCGGAGATCCTCAACGCGGTGAAGTAATTCCCTCGGGCGAGCCGCGCAGCGCTGCGATCACTTCGCCGTCCGAAACCTGCGGAAACTCGCGGTACCACTGACCGACCGCGGTGAAGTCGTCGGGTGCGCCCAGGCACACGACCTCCGACGTGCAGTCGCGAAGCCGTTGCAGTCCTTGCTGAGAGGCAACGGGAACGGCCAGCACGACGCGCGATGCGCCGCGGCGCGTGAGCGATCGCAC
>JBKKBA010000029.1:0-4534 GCA_046714275.1 Actinomycetota bacterium | reverse complement strand
GTACCTGGCGCTCCAGGATTGCCTGACGCGCCATCTGTTCTCCGAAGCCGGCCGTGTCGGGCTCCCCGTCCACATCCATTGCTCGGCTGGTGAACCCGCCGTTCCTGCGCCTGCAAGAAGGCGACGTGAGAAACCTTGAGAACGTGCTCACCGATGTGGCGTTCTTCGACACGCAGTTCGTCCTGATCCACGGAGGCGTGTTCCAGTTCTACGACGGCGCGTATCTGGCGATGAAGCCGCATGTGTGGGCAGACCTCTCGGCGATGCCGTTCCTGTTCTCGGTTCCGGCATGTTGGATGTCGCCGAAGCGGTTCGGATCGGCACGGGCGTGCTTCGCGACAACGCAGCCCGTTTGCTCGCCTGATGAATACCGGATGATCGAGCGGACGAGCCGAGGCGCATCGTGCTGCGAGCAAGTGACGATCGATGCCAAGTGGATGTCGCACAAGACGCCCGCATGATGCCGCCCTGTGAGGGACCCCTCGGGCAAACGGCACGCGCCCATTCGTCGCCAGGCTCTCCGCCGTCGTATCCTGCATTTCCATGTTCCGAGAGGCGGCACCCATGCACGCCAACCGCGGAGGCTGACTCCTATGAACGCTCCGGAGACCCGCTTCGCGCGCCTCGGTTCGCAGCGAATCGCTTATCAGGTGCTCGGTGAAGGCCCCATTGACGTTGTGTTCTGCAGCGGCGTGTCAAGCAACATCGATCATCTCTGGGATCAGCCCGAAGCAGAGGATGTGCTGCGCAGCATCGCTGGTTACAGCCGTCTCATCCTGTTCGATCCGCGAGGGACCGGCGCGTCCGACGCGCTCCCAGCCGGCGAACCGTTCGGGTGGGAGCCGTGGGTCGATGATCTCAGGGCCGTCCTCGACACCGTCGGTTCCGAAAGCGCGGCGATCCTTGCCTATACCGACGGGTGTCCGCAGGCGATGCTGTTCGCCGCCACGGAGCCGGCCAGAACAACTGCGCTGGTGTTGGTGGCCGGAACCGCAAGATACACGTCTGCCGAGGACTACCCCTACGGCTTCCCCCCCGAGAGCATCGACGATGCCGTCCGTCAGATGGAATCAACGTTCGCCACCGAGGTGGGGGCGCGATGGTACTGGCCCAGCAGGGCAGAGGACACACGGTTCATCAACTGGTTCGTGCGATATCAACGTGCGGCTGCAAGTCCGGGCAAGATTGAGGAGCTCTACCGGCAGATCTTCAAATTAGATTCACGACACGCTCTCCCTCTGATCGGCGCGCCGACGCTGGTCGTGGCAACAGAAACCGGAGTCCTTCCGGTCGAGCACGCACGGTTCATCGCTGATCGCATCGATGGGGCCGAGCTCGTCATCTTTCCAACCAAAGACCTCGCACCTTGGTTCTCACACCCCGATGAGTTCGCCGCCGCGATAGAGGAGTTTCTTACCGGCAAGCACGGAGGCGACCGTTCCCAACGGAAGCTTGCCACTGTGTTGTTCACCGACATCGTTGGCTCGACTGATCGAGCGGTGGAGCTGGGCGATCGGCGGTGGCGACGTCTCCTCGACGATCACGACGAAGTCGTCCGCGAGCGCGTCGATCGGTTCGGCGGGCACCTCGTCAAGACGACGGGGGATGGGGCCCTTGCAACCTTCGATGGGCCCGCAAAAGCGATCCGTTGCAGCCTTGGGTTGCGCGAGCGACTGGGCGCGATCGACGTTCGCATTCGCTGCGGACTTCACGCCGGCGAAGTAGAGGTACGCGGCGAAGACATCGGTGGTATCGCTGTACACATCGCGGTCCGGGTGATGACCGAAGCCGCGCCCGGCGAGATCCTCGCGTCGAGCACGGTCAAGGACCTCGTAGTGGGCTCGGGTATGACTTTTTCCGATCGCGGAGTGCGCGCATTGAAAGGCGTTCCCGACGAGTGGCGGCTCTTCGCAGTCGAAAGCGCGTAGCCGTCGGTCTGACGGCCGACCGCACGTGGCTCCGGCCGTGTGCAGGAATCCGGATCGAATCGATTCGCCAGCGTTGGCGCTGTAGCCTGGAGCCGCTCGATCCTAGGCAAGGGGGGCACGCCTGATGTTCAGCCGACTTGGTTCCTGGTGCCACGACCGCCGCTGGCGGGTTCTGATTTTGTGGCTCGTCGCGTTCTTCGTGTTCAACGGCCTTTCGGCGGGCATCGGCGACGCCTACCGGCAGGACTTCTCACTCGAAGGCTTCGAGTCAACGGAGGGCTTCGATCTGCTTGCGTCGGGGTTTCCTGAGGGCTCCGGCTCGCCGAACGCCGGCACCATCGTTTTCCAGGCACCGCAGGGCGTGAACGATCGCGCGGTGCGCGGTGCGATGGAAACGCTGTTCAGCAAGGTACGCAAGATGGACGGCGTTACGTTCGTCGAGAGTCCCTACGAGCCAGGCGGCGAGCGCTTGATCTCGACCCGGGGTGCGGCAACCGGAAAGATCGCGTTCGCGAACGTTAGCCTGCCCGAGGACATCGACTTCACGAAGGCATCGAAGCTCGGCGAAGAAATTCGCGAAGTCGCACCCAAGGTGGAAGGGCTGCGCACCGAGGTCGGTGGCTATTTGCTCGCCAAGTTTGAGTTTCCCTCGTCAGAGGTGTTCGGGCTCGCCTTCGCCATCGTGATCCTTATCCTGGCGTTCGGATCGGTGCTGGCCATGGGGCTCCCGGTCGTCATTGCGCTGTTGGGCATTGGGATCGGCGGGACGCTCGTGGTGTTCGCCAGCCACCTGCTGGAGGTTCCCGACTTCGCGCCGTTCATCGGCTTGATGATCGGCCTTGGCGTCGGCATCGACTACGCGCTGTTAATCATCACCCGCTACCGCGAGGAACTGCACGCGGGCCACGACGTGCGCCAGGCGACCGTAATCGCCATGGGCACTGCAGGACGCTCCGTGTTCTTCGCCGGGGCTACCGTCGTGATCTCCCTGCTCGGCATGCTGCTCATGAATGTCGGGTTCGTCGGCGGTCTGGGAATCACCGCGTCACTTACGGTTGCCGTGACTATCGCGGCGTCGCTGACGCTGTTGCCCGCACTGCTCGGCTTCGCGGGCACCAACATCGAGCGCACGAAGTGGCGGGGGCTGGTCGCGGCTGGTTTTATCGCCATCGCACTCATCGGCGTTGGGCTCGGGGTACCGGCGATCAGCTTCGGCGGGCTGATGCTGGCGGTGCTCACGATCGTGTTCGGGTTCTTCGCCGCGCCGCTGAAGCGCGAAGTGAAGCACCGGCCGGCAAAACCTCGCCGCGAGTCGCTCGCGTACCGCTGGAGCCGCGTCGTGCAGCGCCGCTCGTGGCCGGCGGCGATCGGCGCATCGTTGCTGCTGCTGGCGATGTCGATCCCGGTGCTGAGCCTGCGGCTCGGCTTCGCCGATGAGAGCAATTTCGCCGACAGTACCGACACCAAGCAGGCGTACGACCTGCAGGTCGAGGGTTTCGGTGCGGGATCAACTGCTCCACTGCTGCTCGTCGCGAAGGTCGGAAACCAGTCCGCTGCTTCGCTTTCCGCGGTGAATCGCGCCGTCGAGGCTGATCCAGCAGTCGAGTCGCTTTCCCCGCCGGCCCCGAACAAGGACGGTACCGCGGTGCGGTGGTTCCTGCAGCCGGTCGCAGGGCCGCAGGACGAGTCAACCAGCGATCTTGTGCGCCGCCTGCGCGACGTCGTGCTGCCATCGGTTGAGAAGGATCTTGGCGGGCAGGTCCTTGTGACTGGTCTCGCGGCCGGCAACATCGACATGTCTGCCTACATGAGTGAGCGCTCGCCGATCTTCTTCGGCGCCGTGCTCTTGCTGTCGTTCTTGCTGCTGATGTTGGTGTTCCGATCGCTGCTGGTGCCGCTCAAGGCCGTCATCATGAACATGCTTTCGATTGGAGCGGCGTATGGCGTCATCGTCGCCGTGTTCCAGTGGGGTTGGGGCAGCGGAATCACGGGTGTACAGCCGGGTCCGATTGAAGCGTGGTTTCCGATGATGCTGTTCGCGATCGTGTTCGGCCTGTCGATGGACTACGAGGTGTTTCTCTTGTCGCGTGTGCGCGAAGAATGGCGCCGCACCGGCGACAGTTTCACGTCCGTGGCCGACGGTCTGGCCGCCACCGCGAAAGTCATCACCGCCGCCGCAGCGATCATGGTCGTTGTCTTCGGCAGTTTCATCCTGGAGTTCGACCGCGGTATGAAGATGATGGGCCTTGGCCTGTCGGTCGCGATCTTGTTCGACGCCACGATCGTCCGCATGCTGCTTGTGCCGGCGACAATGGAACTGCTCGGTGACCGAAACTGGTGGCTGCCGCGCTGGCTCGATCGCCTGCTGCCGAACGTCGACATCGAGGGCCATGCCGCCGTTGCTGCACCGATCAACGACGAGCCGGCCCGCGCCGACCGCGAACCCGTCCTTGCCGAGGACACGCCCCCGAGGAACCCCTAACAGACTGATCTTGGAAGCCGGTTCGCTCGGCTCATCGCCGAGAAACGCAACGCGTCGAGCCGACGGTATGGACCGCCGGCTCGATGTGTTTTTCGTGCGCGCTACGACACAGTCACGATGATCT
>JBKKBA010000028.1:0-9823 GCA_046714275.1 Actinomycetota bacterium | reverse complement strand
AACCCAAACACCGCTCCCCCGGCTGGCGGTGGGCCAAGTGGCCCGCGCGGTTCTTGGCATTCTGGACGTCAGATGGAAACGCGGAACACCGGTCGCACCGCCCGCCTGGATCATCGGAGCGTTGCGGGAGCGTCTGATGCAAGACACCGACGACCAGCGTTGGCGCGCGCGGCGTGTGCAAGACCTGCACGTCGTTATCCCCATCATCATCGAGTACATGGAGCGTCTGTCGCTGTGGCAAGGGATCAGCTTGTTGCATCCGCTGGCCGACCCGGCCGTGATTCGCCTTGTCGCCTCGCTTCCGCCCCAAACGCTCTTTGCGACCGGCGCAACGAAATCGCTGGCCCGGTCCGCCTGCGCCGGGATCCCGGCGTCGGTGGTCAATCGGGTCGAGTCCACGCACTTCGGCGCGATCATGGAGCGCGACATGCTGCCCCACGACGTTTTGAAGGCCGTGCGGGACACGCCGCGACGATGGCCGATGGTTGACTGGGATCTGCTGGAGCACGCAGCAGAGACGCGCCCGGTTTCCGCGCTTGAGCGCATGTGGATTCCAAGGGTCCTGACCGCCGACTATGCCGCCGCTTTCTAAGGCCGGACCGGCACGGTGGCGCGTCCCCCAGCCCGGGGCCCAGCCGAAGTGCTATGCGTGGGGTGGCTTGACCGTCCAGTCGGACTTGGTCTTGCCGCGGTTGACCCAGGTCCCCGACCAAGAACCCGACGTTGCGTTCCGGTGGCGACACGATGCGCCGCCGGAAGACTTGCCCGCGTCGACGGAGCATCGCAGCTTCACCGGACACGACGGCCGGGTCATCGACGTCGCCATCGGCGGATCCCAAGGACTGCTTCGGTATCAGATCAGCGACGCCGGCATCTTCGTCATCCACCCGATGGCAATCGACGTCTATCCTCACGCCGGCGCAGAGCCGATGCGGATCGAGCACTACCTGGTGAACGCGATCCTGGCCACCTACGCCGGGCTACAGGGGATGGTGTGCCTGCACGCCTCGGCCGTCGCAGTCAACGGCCGAGCCACGGTCATCACCGGGCCGTCGGGCGTCGGCAAGTCAACGGCCGCGGCCGAGTTGCTGAGCAAGGGCGGACAACTGATCTCCGACGATGCCGTCGTGGTGCGACAGGTTCAAGGGATGTGGATGGCGTTTCCCGGCGCCGCCACGATCCGCCTTCTGGACCCGGCGCAAGAAACCCCGGGGTGGGAGAACCGCGGGAAGTGGGAATCCCCCATGCAAACGGCGCCGGCCACCCCCCTGGAAAAGATCATCGTGCTGACGGCCGGGCCGGACGCGGGACCACCGCGCAGGGATGATGTCGCGCTGAAGATCGGCTCTTTGGCGGCCGTCCAGCCGGCCTGGCCCTGGATGAACCCGAAAACACGACGCCGGGTTCACGAGCAACTGACCACGCTCGCCACACAGGAGCGCGTCGTTATCCAGATGAGACCGCGGAGCTAGGTGCGGATGCCCGGACTGTCCGGATTGGGACCGGTGCTGCCGCCGGTCTGATCCCAGACATTGCCGAGCGGCTCCAAGACGGGTGGCTCGTATGGTGCCGGTGGAGCCGGCTGGTTTGAAACAAAAACAGCGTCTTGGCTCATCTGGTCTCCCACGTGACGTTTAGATCGGGCGAACTCTAGCCCGGCAGGTCTGGCCCGGCAACACTCTGGGCGTAACCCGATCTCAGGAATCCTATCCTGGAGTCGGGCCATTCAAGGGCAAATGGGCACAGGTGGACCACCCCGGGAGGAAGGCCCCGAACCCATCGCGAACCCTTCTATCGGATGAGTCCGGCGAAGCGCCGGGACAATGAGGGGGTTTTCCATGCGTAAGTTGCTCGCACTTAGCCTGCTGGCCTTCTCGGCCTTCGGCCTGGTTCCTTCCAGCGCGGCGGAAGAATGCTCCGACCCCGTCTCCGTTAACTGCGACCACACCTACGAAGACGGGTCCGTCAAGCACTGCACGCTGTGGGTCGATGCCGGGCTCGACAACGGCTACATCGAAGGCTGCTACATCGTCTAGCCGACGACCCCATACTCAAGACGCCCCCTGAACGAAGGGGGCGTCTTCTGTATTCCTGAGTCTTTTTGGATCGGTCTTCAGAATCTGACAGAGTGTGGATGTGGGACTTTCAACCAAGCACGGCGCCGGCCGGCCGTGGAGCAACGCCGGCCTTGCCGTCGCACGTGAAGGAAACCTTGAAGCAGGTCTGCGTGTGGCGGGGGGGGCCGCATTGCTGGCGGACCTCCGGAACAACGGCCTGACCTGTCTGGCCGCGTATGGATCGTGGCCGGACACCGTTGACCAGGAATTCGCTGAGAACCTGCGTCGGCAGGCAAGCATGGCGCGTCTGTGGTGCGAAGTACTCGACCAAGAGACGCGCCGCATCGTGGAACTCCTTGCCGAACGGGGAATCGCGAAGCCGGTGATTCTGAAAGGACCGGCCATGGCGCGCTTCTACACGGATCCGCGGCAACGTCCGTATTCCGACATCGACTTGTTGATCCCGGCGGCCCAGGTACGACAGGCTGCATCGGCGCTGGAACGCGTGGGCTATCGGTACCAGCATCAACATCTGCGCGACCTTCCGTTTGCTTCTCATGAAGTGAAGATGCGCAAGGGGGGCGCGCAGAACGCTGGCGTCCTGTGTGAATTCCATTGGTGCCTCTTTGCGCAACGCCAGGCGCGCAAGGTTCAGTACCAGCATCTGGTATCCGGCGCGATTCCTGTGCTGGACGATACAGCGCTGATGTTGGCGCCCCCTCAGCAACTGCTGGTGATGATGTTGCACTGGTGCCATCAAGCCCTGGTCGAGCGGCGGCTGATCTGGGTGCGCGACTTCATCCAGCTGGCCACCCCTGATGTCGTTCAGGCATCACGCGCGCTCGCCGATCGTTTCGGCCTTGGTTGGGTGGCGGATCAGGCGCTGGGCGATGTCGAAAGCATCCTTGGCCAGGGGCGATGGAACGTTGGACCCCCCCAGGCTTCGAAATGGGGCCTGGCCCGTGCCTTGCAGCAAGGACGCGGCCCCAGCATTCAAGTGCTTTCCCAGGCCTGGGAGCAGGGGCCGGCCAGGGGCGCGCAATTGATCGCCAGGAAGCTTGGGCCACGCCGCTTCGCCGATGACCAGGGCGGGGTTGACTGGCGTGCGTACCGCCAATGGCTGGTCCAGAAACTCAGGTCACGCAGGTCCACATGAGGCGGCTCTCCCGACGTTGAACAGAGAGATATGGATCGTTGACCTCTTGGCGTCCACGCCGTTCTACGACTTCGCGCTCAGCCGCGCGCTGCGCGACATGGGTGCGAAGTTCAAGTGGGTCGCGCCCCCCTTCCGCCACGAAGACACGCTTCACGGCGGCATACCCAGGCAGGCGAAGTTCGATGGAGCAACGCGGCTGAACTTGAAGAACCCTCTGGTCCGAAAATCGACCCGCGCAATCGAAGTTCTTGCAAACGCGATCTCGCTCCTTCGGAGCGCTGGGAAGTTAAAGCCGCTTCTGCACATCCAATGGTGGCCCACGCTGGGGCACACGGCGTTCGATCCCTGGTTTGCGCGCCGAGCCGCACGACTGGCGCCACTGGTTCTGACCGTTCACAACATTCTTCCGCACGACACGAGGCGCCGATTCTTTGGCCTTCACAAGGCCCTGTACCGGCTGCCAGACGTTCTCATTTGCCACACTGAATATTCCCGCGATGTGTTAATCAAACATTTCGGAGTCACACCTGACGCCATCCACGTAATCCCCATCGGCCCCTTCAAGCTCCAGGCGGAAGCAGTCCCAAACACACACCCTCCCGCTCCTGGGGTCACGGTCCTTTTCCATGGCACAATCCGCCGATACAAGGGCATCGATATCCTCCTGCAGGCTTGGCCGTACGTTCTTAGCGCCGTGAAAGATGCGCGACTTGTCATCGCGGGAAGCGCCGACGCGATTACCCGTCGCGATCTTCGGGCCCAGGCACACCAGCCGGCGATCCGTGGATCGGTGCAGATCCACGATCAATACATCCCCGAAGCACAACTTCGGCAAATGATCGACGGCGCAGATGTGCTCGTCTACCCATATCGCGACGCGAACCAGAGTGCAGCCCTTCTCACCGGCTTAGCCGCGGGGAAGTGCGTGGTTGCCACGAACGTCGGAGGACTCGCAGAAGTTCTTACCGACGGGGTGAACGGCCTGCTGGTCCCGCCGAAGGAGCCCGACGCGCTGGGGAAGGCGCTTGTCCGGGCTTTGACATCGCCCAGCCTTCGGAAAGAGCTTGCCCACGGTGCCGAGCGATGGGCTGCGACCTATCCAACATGGCAGCACATTGCGACCCTTCACCTGAAGGCATACCAGATCGCTTGTGATCGATTCGCGATCCGAAAATGATGGGCTGGCAGACGGAGTTCAACCTGGCTGCGAGCCTCACCTTGCTCACGCGCGTCCCAAAACTCTGACAGCGCTCAGAAGTGGGTCACGATGTCACCACACCACCGGCACTCGCTTGACGGCCGCGTCGTGGTTGAAAAGCGCAACCAGCGTCAGCACCATGATTCGTAGATCGACAATCAGGGAGCGACGACGCGCATACTCGGCGGCAAGCGCGATCTTTCCCGGGCGGATAAGCCGGTTGTAGGCCTCGTCAGCGTTGGGAGTGCCCTCTTCCACGGCACGCTGCGTGATCTCCCCTTCGTTCCGGTACTTGATGGAAGACCAGTCCGTGATCCCGGGCGAGACCGACAGGATCAGCGCGCGCTGCTCGTTTGTGAACACGGCCACATCCTCATCCACCCAGGGGCGCGGGCCGACCAGGCTCATCGAGCCGTTCAGCACGTTGAGGAACTGTGGAAGCTCATCCCACTTGCGCGCGCGCATGCGGTGTCCGAGTGGAGTGATGCGCGTGTCCAGCGTCGCGGTGGACGCCCCGCCGATCTGATCCGCATCCACGACCATCGTGCGGAACTTGAGCATGGTGAAATGGTTTCCGTTCTTGCCGACTCTGCTCGCGCGGTAGAGGGCCGGCCCTCCGTCGCGCCTGACCGCGAAAACGAGATACACAACCACCGGGGACGCGACGATCAGCCCGATCGCGGCAATGGAAAGATCGAGCAGTCGCTTTACAACTGCGTAGATCACGGGCTGAAGAAGTCGCGGATTGCCTCGGCGGTGATGTCCACGTGCTCGTCGGTCGTCTCCGCGCTCATCGGCAGGCTGATCACTTGCTTGCAGATCGTTTCAGTCTCTTTGCAGCCGGGATCTTTCAGCCCGAGCGCGGGGTGCGCCCACATCGGCCGCTCCCAGTGAACCAGCGTCTCCACTCCGGCGGCGCGAAGATGCTCCCGTAACGCGTCGCGCTCGGTCGTGCGAACAACATAGTTCTGGAACACGTCGTGATACTCCTCGCCGGGGAAGTGGGGAAGCCCCAGCTCATCGATCCCGTCCAGCGCACTCCTGTATCGAGCGGCGATAGCGCGACGGTGATCAAGCCACGACGGCAAGTGGCGCAGCTTCACGTCAAGCACGGCCGCCTGAAGGTTGTCCAGCAGCGCGGTCTGACCGTGATAGTGATAATCCCCGGTTTCGCGGTCCTCGCCGTTGTAGCGATAGAGGCTCGCGAATCGCGCGATCGTTGGATCGTTTGACGTGAGTGCTCCGCCGTCTCCCAGTCCGCCCAGCACCTTGAACGGGTAGAAGCTGAAGCATCCCGCCGCACCGGTCGCGCCCGCGGCCTTCCCGTGGTGCGTCGCGCCGATCGCTTGAGCCGCGTCCTCGATCACGAGCAGCCCGTGCTTCTCCGCGATCGCCATGATCGCCTTCATGTCGCTCATTCGGCCGTTCAAGTGCACCGGAAGGATCGCGCGGGTGCGCGGAGTGATCGCCGCTTCCACAGCCGCCGGGTCGATGTTGTAGTCGGCTCGCACGTCCACTAGGACCGGAGTAGCGCCCGAGTGAACGATCGCGGAAACCGTGGCGAGGAACGTGTGCCCCGCGGTGATCACCTCGTCCCCCTCACCGATGTCGCAAGCCAGCAGCGCGAACAAGAGCGCGTGGTAGCCGCTGTTCAGCCCCACCGCGTGCTCTGCGTGGACGAACCGTGCGAAGTTGATCTCAAAGTCCTTCAATTGCGAGCGATAAACCAAGTCCCCCGCGGAGATCGTGTCAATAATCGCCGCATCGATCTCCGGTTTGATCCGCGCGTAATGCGCCTTCGCGTCAACAAAGGGAACTCGGTATCCCATGGCGAGCAAGTCCTTGTGCTAGTCGGCTAACAGCTTCTCCACCGCCGCGCGAATCGTCTGCGCATCCGGATAATACGCTCGCTCAAGCGGTTCGCTGACCGGCGCGGGAGCCTCTGGCAAGGTCACGCGCCGAATCGGGGCCCGCAGGGCGTGGAAGGCTTCATCCGCCACCACTGCGGCGATATCCGCCGACACCCCGCATGTCGCCCAGCCGCTGTCGGCTACGACCAAGCGTCCCGTTCGCTCGACGGAGGCTAGAACCGTCTGGCGGTCCCAAGGTTTTACGGTGCGAAGGTCGATCACCTCGGCGTCGATGTCGCGCCCGCTTAACTCGGTCGCGGCGGTAAGCGCCTGAGACGTCATGTGGGAACTGGCGACAATCGTCACGTCCTTGCCTGGTTTCAGCGTCGCCGCGACCCCCAATGGGGTGCGATGCATACCGTCGGGCACTTCTCCCTCTTCCGCGTAAAGCCAGCGATCGTCGATATACATCACCGGGTTTGGATCCTGGCTTGCCGATATCAGAAGGCCTTTCGCGTCCGCCGGGGTTGCCGGCATCACGACCTTCAAGCCCGGGATGTGGGCGAACATCGCCTGCAGCGCCTGCGAGTGCTGCGCGCCTTGCTGTCCGCCGCGGTTGATCACGCAACGAATCACGACCGGAACGGGGACTTGCGCGCCGAACATATAGGACCAGTTCGCAGCTTGATTGATGATCGGGTCCACAGCCAGCAGCATGAAGTCCATGCGCGGGTGGAAAACGATCGGGCGCATCCCCGTAAGCGCCGCGCCGATCGCCGCAGCCGTAGTCGCGTTCTCACTCACAGGTGAGTCGATCAACCTGTCGCGCCCGAATTCGATCTCAAGATCCTGCAGGCTCGATCCCGCGTACCACGGGCTCCACAGTCCTTGCCCAATCACGAAGACTCTAGAGTCGTTCGCGAGCAACTCCGCGTGCCCGTCGCGCACAGCCTGCGCGTAAGACCGGACCGTCATGAGGTCGCCGTCGCGTAAACGTGATCGAGCAACGTGGATTCCTCCGGGAACGGTGACTGTCGAGCGAACTCCAGAGCGTCGTTCACCTCTGTGGCGATCTCCGCCCCGATCTGATCGATGTGCTCCTGCAGGATTCCACTCTCAAGCAGTCGTTCTTTCGCGCGCGCGATCGGGTCTCTCGCCAGCCACTCGCCAAGCTCGTCCTTGCGTTTCACGCCCACGTCGATGTCCCAGGACGCGCCCACGTGCCCGCGCCAGCGGTAGGTGCGGCACTCAAGGAAGGTTGGTCCCCCACCCCCGCGCGCCCGCTTAACCGCTGTCTGAGCGGCCTCCGCCACGATCTCGACGTCGTTGCCGTCGATCGCGAAGCCCGGCATACCATGCGCCGCCGCCGACTCCACGATGTTGTCCTTTGCGCGCCTCTCCAGCAGTCCCAGGTGGGAAGAGTAGAAGTTGTTTTCGCAAACGAAGATCACCGGGAGCTTGTAAAGGGCCGCCAGGTTCATAGATTCATGGAAGTGCCCCTCCTCAACGGCCCCGTCGCCGAAGAACGTGACCGCGACCCCCCCGTCCTCCCGGAGCTTCGATGCGAGCGCCGCGCCGACTGCCAGCGGAATCGTCGCCGCGACCAGAGGGACCGTGCCCAACAGCCCAACTTGCGGGGAAACCAGGTGCATAGACCCTCCGCGCCCCTGCGAACACCCGTCCACCCTGCCAAAGATCTCCGCCATCATCGCCCGCAGGTCCCCGCCCTTTGCCAGGTAGTGACCATGTGAACGATGTCCGCCCCAAACCGTGTCGGCCGGAGTCAGGGCCGAGCAAACCCCCACCGGAATTGCCTCCTGTCCAATCGCCAAGTGACACGGTGTGCCAATCTCGCCAGCCTCAACAGCATCCGCCACCCGCTCCTCAAAAGTGCGGATGCGGAGCATCTGAGTGAACACCAGCAGACGATTCTCCGAAGTCACCTTGCTCCTCTTGCCGCTTCCGATTTCCCGGGATGGAAGTCTAGCGTGTGCGGTTCACCTTGCGTCTTGAGCAGGCGTAATAAGATATAGAAAGGAGAGACGCGGGGTCCAATGGCGCTCTCCACGGGACCTTGGGAGACTCACTATGTCGAATTTCGCGGAGAGTAAGATCCTTACCCTCGAAGCCCTTGGGGCATTTGTGCGCGATCAACAGCGCCAGACGCGGCGTGTTGCTCTTTGTCATGGTTGCTTCGACATTTTGCACGTGGGGCACGTTCGCCATTTTGAGTTCGCTCGAGGTGCTTCGGATGTGCTTGTTGTTACGATCACGCCGGACCGATTCATTGATAAGGGCCCTGGCCGTCCGGTTTTCCCCGCTGGCGAGCGGGCTGAGCTTGTTGCGGCGTTGAAAGCTGTGAGCGCAGTCGCAATCAATCAATGGGCCTCGGCCGTGGAGCTGATTGAGCTGATCAAACCCGATCTCTTTGCGAAGGGCGAGGAGTATGAGGTAAGCCCAGAAACGGTCAACGCACAGTTTGTTGAGGAGGCGGCCGCAGTAAAGCGCGTGGGTGGAGAAGTGCTCTTTACCCGCGGACTTCGCTCCTCATCGTCGGGCGCTTTCGAGCGGATCCAGGCGGGAAACCTATGAGTGGACATGAATTGGCATTGGAAGCAGTTATCTTTGATATGGATGGGGTGGTTACCGACTCGGCCCGACTTCATGCCCACGCTTGGAAGAAGGCGTTCGATGAATTCCTGCGATCGCAGCCATTCGCCGAAGGCGGGTTCAGGCCGTTCGAGCTCGGGTCGGACTATCTTCTCTACGTCGACGGACGACCGCGCTATGACGGCGTGAAGAACTTTCTTATTTCCAGGGACGTCCAACTTCCGATGGGTGATGTTCAAGATGCACCTGGTCTCGATTCGATATGTGCTCTTGGAAACCTGAAGGATCAACTCTTCATGGCGTTGCTTTCAAGCGAAGGCGTCGAGGTTTTCGAATCCTCCGTGCGTCTAATCAAGGAGTTGCGCACCGCGGTTTTTCGGTGTTGTATCGCTTCCTCGAGCCGAAATTGCAAACCCGTCCTCTCAGTAGCTGGATTGTCAGGTGCGTTTGAGGCTATTGTCGATGGTGCGTCGCTTTCGATTCGGGGAATCAAGGGCAAACCAGCGCCCGACATGTTCTTGGCCTGTGCGTCGGATCTTGGTGCCGCACCGCATGCGTCTGTGGTTGTTGAGGATGCTGTCGCGGGGGTCAAAGGCGCGCACGCGGGAGGGTTCGGCTTGATTGTGGGGGTTGATCGGAAAGATGATGGCGCCCAACTGATTGCCAACGGTGCCGACGTGGCAATCTCTGACCTAGCTGGCGTTGGCATAGACACGCTAGAGAACTGGATGCTGACCAAGGCGTCTGTTCAATCGCAGCCATGATTTCACTCTCGCGACCGCATCTGTTTCATGGTCGCCGTCCATGCTGAGGTCTGCAAAGACCTACCTTCGAGGGAGGTCAAAGTCATTTACCTTGGCGCGGATGGCCTACTATCGATGCCTTCAGGGCCTCGAAAGGATTCTTGGCACGCGATTTCAAGAGATCCGTTGGAAAAGGCGCACATTGGCAC
>JBKKBA010000027.1:0-2834 GCA_046714275.1 Actinomycetota bacterium | reverse complement strand
GACCGAGGTTCGGCCCGACGGCCAAGAACTCTATGTTCAGCGAGGGTGGCTGCGCGCATCGCATCGCAAACTCGATGCCGTCCGATCGACTCCGCTGCTTCCCTATCAGACCCACCGTCAATCGGATGCGCAAACACTCACGCCGGGGACACCGACCCCGCTGCGCGTCGAACTGTTTCCGTTCAACCACGTTTTTCGAGCGGGCTCAAGCATCCGGCTCTGGATCGACGCGCCGACGGGCATGACGGGACTTTGGGCGCTCGACTTTTTGAAGACGCCGGCGATCAACTCGATCCTGCACGATCGTCGCCATGCGTCGCGACTGGTGCTGGGACACGTCCCCGGCGGCAGCGCGAACGGGACGGGCTTGCCGGCGTGCGACACGCTGCTCAATCAACCGTGCCGTCCCAACATGGTGCCGGTCCCCAGCGGCACGCTGGCGATCGGCGACCGCGACGGACGGCAATGAGCACTCAGATCAGCCGCGAGCGGCTGGCGCAACTAGCACGCGTCCCGATGTTTTCGACATTGAACGAACGAGACCTTGTCGTCGTCGATGAACTTGTAGACGACATCGAAGTCGATCCCGGGGAAGTTTTGACTCACGAGGGACGGCCGGGCCTGGAATCATTTGTGATCCTGTCGGGGCGCGCAAAGGTTGCGGTTGGGGAAATGGTCGTCGCGGAACTCGGCCCGGGGCAAGTCTTCGGCGAGATTGCCGGGCGAAGCGCGTCTCACCTGCGGACCGCGACCGTCTCGGCTGTCACGGCGATGCGCCTGCTGGTTATCGACCCGCGAAACCTGGCGGCGTTGGTCGCCGCGAGCGACATCCCAGCGCAAGAACGGGGGCAAGAACGGGGGCAAGAACGGGGGCCAACCCGCGATCGTGTCCAGGGTTAGCCCCCTGGGCATCCGATCTTGGCCCCTGCAGGCTGACCGGGATCCACGGTGAAGGGATACACGGGGGAGGAAACATGCGCACACGAAAGATTTCTGCGATCGCGCTGGCCGCAATCCTTGCCGGTCAGGTCCTGACGGCCAGCCCACCGGCGACGGCTGCATCGACGCTACCGACGGGAACCGTCTTCTCGTGGGGGGGCTCGGATGAGAATGCGCTTGGCCGGAACACGCCACTGGGTGAATCCGTCGTGCCCACTCCCGGGGCGACGGCGATCACCGATGCAGTCGCCGTCGCAGCGAGTTGGGGTTGGAGTCTCGCCCTCAAGAGCAACGGCACCGTTGCGGCGTGGGGCGCAAACTGGGGCGGTCAGCTTGGTGACCCCTCTATCACCGATGGGCGGATCACGACGGTCCCTAACCTTTCGAGCGTCACGGCGATCGCTGCCGGCGGAGAATACGGGCTCGCCCTCAAGGCTGATGGCACCGTCTGGCAGTGGGGCAAGTTCGCCTCCGGTCCCATCGCAGCGGTCGCGCAGGTCGCCGGCCTGTCCGGTGTCACGCAGATCGCTGCGGGCTGGAGTGGTGCCTATGCGCTCAAGAGTGATGGGTCCGTCTGGGCCTGGGGATTGAACTCGAACGGTCAGTTGGGTAACGGAACGTGGACGGACAGCCCTGCTCCCACCCGCGTGGTCTCTACGACTGGTTTGACACGCGCGACGAAGATCGCGGCCGGCTACTTTCACGTGCTGGCCATCAATGAGGATGGCGCGCTCTACGCATGGGGATCCAACAACAACGGCGGTTTGGGCGATCAGACGACGACGGACCGCAATTCTCCTGTTTTCGTGAGTTCCCTTGGAGGCGGGGTACGGCAGATTGCTACGGGGTACGGTTTTTCGATCGCGGTGGATGCAAACGGGTGGCTGTGGTCTTGGGGACTAAACGACCGCGGCCAGTTGGGGACCGGGGACTACAACGAACTGCCCCGTTGGCCGAGGGTGATCTGGGTCGGTCTGAACCCGAGGGCCATCACCGCGGGATTAGACTTCGCCCTCGCAATTGTTCCCGATGGGACCCTGATCGGCTGGGGCGCCGGTCACTTCGGCCAGTTGGGGAATCCCCTCGGGGACCGGCTCGCACTCACTCCGGTTCCCGGCATCACGGGCCCGCTGAGCGCCGTCGCCGCCGGCAGGAGCCACACCTTAGCTATCAATCCGTCTCCCGAGACGAGCATCCTGTCGGGGCCGGCCGCGGCCACCCAGAGCCGCAGCGCGACCTTTACTTTCTCCGCGAACGAAACCGCTTCCTTCCAGTGTGCACTCGGCAGTGCCGCCTTCGCCCTCTGTTCATCGCCGGTCAGCTACTCCGGCCTTGCCGACGGAACGTACACGTTCAGGGTTCGTGCGACCGATGTTGACGGAGTCGTCGATCCCACGCCCGCCGTCTCATCGTGGCGAGTCGACAACCTGCCGCCCGACACGACGGTGCTGGGTCCATCCGGACCGTGGGCTTCGACGACGGCATCGTTCTCGTTCGCGTCCACCGACCCGCCGTCAACCTTCCAATGCTCGTTCAATGGTTCGGCGTTTGCGTCGTGCACAACGCCCACCGTCTATAGCAACTTGAGTCACGGCGTGACGTACTCGTTCCAAGTTCGCGCCACCGACGCAGCCGGAAACACCGATGCTTCGCCGGCCTCGCGCACCTTCACCGTGGATGTGTATCCACCCGACACCACGATCGTGTCGGGACCCAGCGGCTACGTTGCTTCATCGTCGGCCACGCTCTCGTTCACCGCTGACGAAGCGGGGACGTTCCGCTGCAGCTTGGACGGCGGCGCCGCGTCTGCCTGCACCTCACCGAAGACCTACACCGGGCTGGCGGGCGGACCGCACACCTTCACGGTTGCCGCAATTGATCTGGCCTTGAACCCG
>JBKKBA010000026.1:0-4690 GCA_046714275.1 Actinomycetota bacterium | reverse complement strand
CACCGGCGCCGGCGCGGTGGGGGACATCGACTGCGACGAGGACTGGAAGTACACGAACTACCGCGCCAAGCCCGGCGACCCCGACTACCAGGCCGCCGACGTGGCGAACAACCCGCAGGAGTTCTTCGGCGTGAAGGGGCCGGGGACCAATCGCGCGTGGGAGACGACGACCGGACGTCCCGACACCGTGATCGCCGTGCTGGACTCGGGCATCAAGTGGAGCGAGGGCGACACCCGCACGCTGGTCAACAAGTTCTATCTGAACCGCGGCGAGCTGCCGCGGCCCGGTACCACCGTCAAGGGCGGGACGCTGCGCGACTACGACGCCAACGGCGACGGAGTCTTCAACGTCGTCGACTACGCAGGGGTCGTCGCCGATCACGGCGATGACAGGAACTCCTGGCTGGATCCCGCGGACCTGATCCGTGTGTACTCCGACGGCGTGGACGACGACGGTAACGGCTACACCGACGACATCTCGGGCTGGGATTTCTTCGAAGGCGACAACGATCCGGGCGACGATGTGTCCTACGGGCACGGGACCGGCGAGTCCAAAGACTCGGCGGCCGAAGTGGAGGTAGACGGCAGCGTCACGCAGTGCCCGAACTGCATGCTGCTGGAGATGCGCGTCGGCGACACGTTAGTCGCCGCCATCAACCACAGGGCCGAAGCCCCGGTGTACGCCGTGGCCAACGGGGCGTCGGTCGTGCAGGAAGCACTGGGCACGCTCAACCATTCCAAGTTTGCGCAGGACGCAGCCGACTACGCGTGGCGCAACGGTGTGCTGGTGGTCGCCAGCGAAGCCGACGAGTCGGCCGGCCACCACAACTATCCCGCCGCGCTGAACCACACGATGGTCGTCAACTCCGTCACCGATTACGTGGACCCGATTCAATTGCCGAAGACCTACCTGGCCTTCAACGGGTGCACGAACTTCGGCGGCTACACGTGGGTATCGGTCGCTTCAACGTCGTGCTCGTCGGATGCCACGGGTCAATCGAGCGGGATGGCCGGACTGCTGTATTCGGCGGCGCGCAACGCGGTGGCGGCCGGCACGATCACGGCGCACCCGTCGGCGGGAGGCCGCCCGATCAGCGCTGCCGAAGCCAAGCAACTGTTCCGCGCGGCGGCCGAGGACATCGACTTCTCAACGCCGAAGCCTCCGTTCGGCTTTCCGAACAACTTCACCACGACGCTTCCCGGCTCGCAGCGCTTCGTGACCACCGAAGGCTGGGATCAGATCAGCGGTTGGGGCCGGGCGCGCACCGACCGGATGATCCAGGCCGTTGCGGCCGGGCGCATCCCGCCCGAGGCCGACATCACCGCGCCGCGCTGGTGGCAGCCGCTGCCGCCGTCGGCATCGGTACCCGTGCGCGGCCGGGTCGCCGCGCCGCGCGGCGGCTCGTACACCTACGACGTTCAGTTTGCGCCCGGCGTTCAGCCGCCGCGCTGGCCGCTGTCGGACACCTGGACGACGGTCGCGACCGGATCCGGCACGCAGCCGAAGGAAGGCGTGCTGGCCCGGCTGGACACCGCCGCCATCCGCAAGGCGATGCTGGCGGCCCCGCCGCCGTACACGCCCGCCGATGACCCGACCGCCCGCGACCTTCCCGAAAAGGATGCCGTCCGCGTGCGCATCGTGGTGCGCGACGACCGCGCCGATACGCCCGACGCGATCGAGCAGCGCCAGTACTTCGTCGACCAGTCCGCCGGGGCCGCTGGGGACCGGGCGATGATGCGCGGCTTCCCGTTGTTCCTGGGCGGCGACGGCGCGTCGTCCCCGGCCTTCGACGACGTGGACGGTATCCGCGGCGACGAGATCGTCATCGCCGATTCAAACGGCTTCGTCCACGCGTTCAAGACCGGCGGTGGAGAAGCCGCCGGCTTCCCCGTCCACACCGCGCCGATCGCGCTTCCATCGAGCGGCGACAACGCCTACACGCGCGGCGGGATTCCGACGCCGGTGTACGCGCCGGTCCTGCTGGGCTCGCCGGCCGTGGCAGACTTGGACGGGGACGGCCAGATTGAGATCAGTGTCGGCGACATCGAAGGAAACCTGTGGGTGTGGGATCACTTGGGCGCGCTGCGCCCCGGGTTCCCCGTCCGCGGAAATCCGCTGTTCAGCGAAGAGCCCGGCTGCCATCTTCCCGCGGCGGGCGCGACCTGCGACGACTTCGATCCGTCGCGCGACGCCCGCGACCGCATCAACACCGTGGACCGCGCCTTCACCGCCAACCCGGCCACCGGTGACCTGGACCCCGCGTTCCCCGGCCTTGAGATTGTCGCGGGATCCAACGATGGTCACGTGTATGCGTGGCACGCCGATGGGTCCCCCGTGAACGGATGGCCGGTGCTGCTGCGCGACCCGGCCAAGGTCGCCGCAGTCGATCCCGTCACGCACCGCGTGTCATTCACAGCAGGCTCCGGGGTCCGGTTCGGACGCAAAGTTCTGGCAGGCCCGACGCTAGGCGACGTGGACGGCGACGGCGATCTGGAAGTCGCGGTCAACGTCAACGAGGAGTACGTCGAGACGCCCAACTGGAGCGGTCGCGACCCGACGCTGACGGTTCTTGCGCGCAGCGGCCTGGTGGATGCCGGCAACACGCGGACCTACCTGCTGCACGCGGACGGCACGGCGCATCCTGCGTCGCCCGCGCAGACGGCCAGCGCGCATCCCGACGATCAGGCGTACGTGTCGGGCTGGCCGGTCAAGATCGGCATGGTCGTCACCGAGCTGCTGCCGTATGTCGGCGAAGGATCCAACGGACCGCCGGTGATGGGCGACGCCGACGGTGACGGGTCGCTGGAGATCGCAACCGCATCGATCGCCGGCCCCGGTTATCTGCTAAAGGTCAACGGATCGTCGTTCTACGGCAACGGACCCGACGGCACGTATCTGACCATGGCGACCAATCCCGCCGAGTTCAAGGGCGCCGCGACCGACGGGCCATCGATTCCGTCGCTGGGCGGCGGCGTGTTCGGCCGGCTGGCCGGATCCTTGTCGCCGCTGTCGTGGGCGATGGGCTCGACCGGGCTTCGCCGGCTTCTGGACGTCGTGCTGCCCGAGCAGCAGCTTGGCGCCGAGGATCACCTGAGCGTGTGGAACGCCCTGACCGGCACCTTCGATCCCGGCTTCCCGGCGCAGATGAACGACCTGATGTTCTTCAACACCCCGGCGATCGCCGACGTGGACGGCGACGGGCTTGCCGACGTCATCCAGTCCTCGGCGATGTATGACCTGCGCGCCTACCGCGCCGGCGGCATCCCCGCGCTGGGCTTCCCGAAGTTCACCGGAGGCTGGTCGGTGATGACGCCGGCCGTCGGGGACTTCGACGGCGACGGGCGGCGCGAGCTGGCGCTTGCTACGCGCGAAGGCAACCTGTTCGTCTGGCGGACGCGAGCGAAGACGTGCCTAGGCGCAGAGTGGCCGAAGTACCAGCACAACCTGTGGAACAGCGGCGCGTACGGCACCGACGCCGACCGCCCGGGAGCGCCGGGCAACGTTCGGATGGAGGTGCAGGGAGCCGACCTGCTGGTGACGTTCAACGCCGCCCGCGACGATGGAGCCTGCGGCGACTACACCGATCACGGGTTCGTCATCGACGGTGTCGCCGCGCAGCCAAGCGCGCACTACGACCCGCCGCCGGGAAGCCCTTTCCGAGGCTACATCTTCAGCGGCAAGGCGTCGGCGGCAAGCGTGGAAGTGTATGGAATCGACGATGCCGGAAACCGCGGCCCAGGAACGATCAAAGCCGCCTGACCAGAATCGAGCCAAAGATGCGTCGCTCCATACGAACCATCGCGATCCTGGCCGTAACGGCCGTGACAGCCGTAACGCTGGCTCCGCTGCCGGCGCTGTCGGACCACCCGACCTTGCCGTGCTCGTGGCCGATGTACGGCCGCAACGCGGGACGCTCGTTTGCTCAAACGTCCGACTGCTCGTTGATCAACCGGGACACTGTGGCCACGTTGCGACCGAAATGGATCCGACCGGTCGGCGACTCGGTCACGGCGTCGCCGGCCGTCAAGGACGGCATCCTCTATGTCGGGTCGTGGGAGGGCACGTTCTACGCGCTGGACGCGGACGATGGCCGGATCTTGTGGACGTTCCAGATCGATGACGATCACCGCGTGGCCTTCGGCCGCATCGTGTCCTCGGCCGCGATCGACACCATCGACGTGCCCGGCGCCGGCGCGGTTGAAGCGGTCATCTTCGGCGGCGGCGCGACACTGTACGCGCTCCGGCATTCCGCGACGGGTCCGGAGTTGCTGGCCAAGGTGGACGTGGATCCGCGCACGCCGGAGTTGCGCGCGCAACAAGCGGCCGACCCGCCGCAGGTCGAGATCCTGTCCAGCCCGCTGGTGGCCCACGTGGCCGCCGAAGACCGGATCTTCGTCGGCATGGACGTTCACAACGCGGCCGGCGTCGGCCGCACGGGCATGCTGTCGTTCGGCCTGTTCGCCTGCGACGCGGCAGCGTGCGAAACCCCGCTTCGCTTCGAGCTGGCCTACAAGTTCGACCCCGAGACGGGAATCGTCCGGCATTCGTTGACGGAAGGATCCGGCGAGGGATTCGGCTGCGGCGGCGTGTGGTCCTCGCCGACCCTGGCCGGCAGCGCCATCGTGTTCGGCACCTCCAACTGCAAGGATCCGCAAGCGTCGCTGGCCGCGGATGAGGTAGGACGAGAGG
>JBKKBA010000025.1:0-4925 GCA_046714275.1 Actinomycetota bacterium | reverse complement strand
GAACAAACCGTGGTGGCGCAAAACCCAACAGGAAGAGGGGACCACTCAAGAGTCCCAGGATCTGCGCGACGATCTGCCGCGCGCCGACGCGCCCCTGGGAGGGTCCGACGGCGATGACCGCCGCCGCGGACATACCGATCGCCGCCAAGCTGAGGGTCCGCATGCGAAAGCGAGCCACCGTCGGCTGGCCCTTGCCGCTGCGCCACAGCGCGACGGCGACCGCCACGGACAGCAGCACCCACTGAGTCAACAGAACCAACAGATAGACCTGGAAGCCCCGGGATCGCGGCTGGCCGGGCAACGGAAGACTGTCGAAGAAGAAGATCCCCAGCGCACAGACCGCCGTGAAGGCGTGGGCAAGCAGGGCTAGGATCCGCGCAGGTCGTCGCAGTGACGCTGCGAACTGGAACAGCAGATACGGAAACAAAACCAGCACGGCGACTGCACCCTTGGTGACCCACAGTTCGGCCGGCGTGCGCATCCCCTCTTCCGGCAGGAAGCGGCCGGCGACCACGACCGCCCCCAGAACACAAAGAGTGGCGGCCAGCCACGCCTGCGTCGCCCCCGGGCGTCGGCGCCATGTGAGGAGAGCCGCGACCGCCAGCAGGGTGAAGACGACAAGCTGAGCGACTCTTAGCGATTCATGAAGGGTGCGCACATTGATCTCCAAGCCCATTTTGCCAGCCCATTGGGCCCGGGCCCATAGTCCGCGCGCACAACTCCGAACTAGCCCATCCCCACCATCCCGGGTCCCGATCCGTCTAAATCGGACCGGTTTGTCGGGAGGATTCCGGCAATCCCACCGCGAAGATGCCGGTGTCCCGAAACCCGAGCATGGAGGCTGCGCGTGCGAACGAACCGACGAATGATGGTGTGGGCAGGGCTGGGCTGCATGCTTTCGATCGTGTTCACCTCGGCCGGTTCAGGAGCGGGAGCCGTCGGGGCGCCGGGTACGACCGCCGGCTATCAGGCGACCATCTCGCGCACCGAGCACGGCGTGCCCCACATCAACGCCGAAGGCTGGGGAAATCTGGGGTTCGGCGTCGGCTACGCCTTCGCCGAGGACAATCTGTGCGTCATGGCCGACACGTTCGTCACCGTCTCGGCCGAGCGCTCGCGCTACTTCGGTCCAGACGGCACTTACCGCTCCGAGGCCAATGCGGTCGTCCCCACCAATCTGAACAGCGACTGGTTCTACCAATGGATCAACGAGTCCGGCGTGATCGAAGGCCTGGTCGATGGAACCTGGCCGCACTCCAAGCCGCTGTCTGCACCGGTCATCCAGGGCAGCGAAGGATGGGTAGCCGGCTACAACCGGCTCATTGAAGATGCGCGCGAAGGCCTTCGTCGCGCGCCGTCCTGCATCAACGAGCCATGGGTGCGCACGATCCGTCCGCTGGACCTGTACCGGCGCTACTACCAGCTCATCATGTTCGCCTCGAAGGGGGCCCTGCTGAACTACATCGTCGGCGCGCAGCCGCCGCTGCCGACCGTAGCTCCGGCGCCGGGCAACACCTCTGAAATCGACAAGCTTCCTTCCGGCGACCGGCTGGCCATCGGATCGAACGCCTACGCGCTGGGAGCGCAAGCCACCGACACCGGACGCGGAATGCTGCTGGGCAACCCGCACTTCCCGTGGCGAGGACCGGAGCGCTTCTACCAGTTTCACCTGACGTGGCCGGGCAAGGTCAACGTCGCCGGCGGCGCGCTGTTCGGTTCGCCGGCGGTGCACATCGGTGTGAACGATCACGTCGCGTGGAGCCATACCGTGTCGGTCCCCTATCGCTTCACGCCCTATGAGCTGAAGCTGGTGCCGGGCGACCCCACCGCCTATCTCTGGGAGGGCGGGATCCGGCGCATGAAGACCAAGACGGTCAGCGTGCAAGTGCGGCAACCGGATGGGAGTTTGGTTTCAAAGCCTCGCACGTTCTACGAGACGCATTTCGGACCGGTCATCAACTTCCAGGGCGCCTTGATGCCGTGGACGCCCGCGCTGGCATACGCAATCAACGACGCGAACGAGGACAACTTCCGCGCCCTGGAGCACTTCTACGAGGTCAACCAGGCTCAGACGGCCGAGGAGGTCTACCAAATCCTGGCCAAATACGTCGGCATCCCGTGGGTCAACACGATCGCGACCGACGACCGAGGCACGGCCCTGTACGCCGACATGTCGGTGGTTCCACACACGACCGATGACAAGCTAACGCAGTGCGCAACCGGAGTCGGTCGCGCGCTGATGCAGTTGGCTCGCCTGCCGGTCCTGGATGGGTCGCGCGCTTCCTGCCAGCCCGGCAGCGACGCCGATGCGCCGGTTCCCGGGATTCTGGGCGCCGGCAAGCTGCCGAAGCTGTTCCGTCGCGACTACGTGGCCAACTCGAACAACAGCCACTGGATCGCCAATCCGAACGAGCCGCTTGAGGGCTACAACTATGTCACCGGCGTCGAGCGCGCCGCGATCAGCCCCCGTGCGCGTCTGGGGTTCACCATGATCCGCGAACGGTTGAACGGAACGGACGGCCGTCCCGGCCGGGTGTTCACGCTGGAGCAGTTGCAAGAGACGGTCTTTAACAACCGGCAGTACTTGGGCGAGCTGGTGCGCGACCCGCTGGTCGCCGCGTGCAAGCAGACGCCGCTGGTGCCGGTGGACGGCGTGATCGTGGACGTGAGCCAGGCGTGCGGCGTGCTTGAGGCGTGGGATCTGCACGCGAACTTGGATTCGCGCGGTGCGCACCTCTTCCGGGAGTTCGTCAACGCCGCGTTTTCCTCGGCCACCTTTTGGCAAGATCTGTTCGACGCGTCCAAGCCGGTAGACACGCCGCGGGTGATGAACCCGGTGGATCCGAACATTCGGATCGGGCTGGGCCGCGCCGTGAAGAAGTTGCGCGACGCCGGGATCGCGCTGGACGCGCCGCTCGGCCAAGTGCAGCGCGCCGTGCGCGGCACGACGACGATCCCGATCCACGGGGGATCCGAGGCCGGGATGTTCAACTACATCCTGAGCCCGTTCGACGCTGCGAAGGGCGGGTACCCCGATACGACGTACGGGTCGAGCTTCGTGATCACGGCGACCTTCGACGGAATCGGGCAACCGCGCGCGGCGTCGATTCTCACGTACTCGCTGTCGACCGATCCCCAGTCACCGTGGTTCGGCGACCAAACGCAGCTCTACTCCCGCAAGGAGTGGGTGCCGATGCGGTTGACGCCTTCGGCGGTTGCCGCAGGTTTGGTGCAGCCGGCCTACACCGTGACCGGCTGACCGGCGCGGGGGCGTTCATGCCGGGTCCTGGTTCAGCTGATCGCGGGTGGTTCAGGTGAACCCGCCGCGATCCCGGGTGGCCGGTGCGACCCCTCGCGGGGTATACGCCCTTCGGGAGTGCCTAAGGTCGTTCGAGGCAAACGCCCTGCTCATGGCTCGGCCCTAGAGCTTCGCCGATCTGCATATATGCCTGTGTGGCATATGGCCAGGTGACAGTTTGCCGCGAGCGTTTCGTGACCTGCGTGCTTGCCTCGAACGTCCTTAGGGTCTCGCGGACGAGAGCAGGGCCCGACCATGGGAGACGCCCGGCGGCAACAGCCGAAACGGGCAAGGCTACGATAGGCGACCTTATGCCACCGCTACTTGAGAACTACGACGCGTCCACCTTTCTGGACGAGGCGCTCACCGCCGAGGGGTCGCCGCTGCCGCACTACCGGCTGGTGCTGGATGCCTTGGAACGCATCGGCCCGACCGAGCTTGCGCGTCGCGCAGAGCTGCGGGAGGTGATGCAGCGTTCCCGCGGCGTGACCTTCACCGTCTACGACGAGGGATCCGAAGCCGAGCGAACGTTCCCATTGGACGTCGTGCCCAGGATCATCCCGGCCGGCGAATGGGCGACGCTGGAGGCGGGACTGCGGCAGCGCGTCACCGCCTTGAACATGTTTCTGGAAGACGTCTACGACAAGCAGCAGGTCCTGGCCGACGGCGTGGTCCCGCCCTGGCTGGTGCTGACCTCGCCGCAATTCCAGCGCCGCGCGTGGGGAATCCGCCCGCCGCGCGGCGTGCGTATCCACGTTGCCGGCCTGGACCTAGTCCGTGGTGACGACGGGCAATGGCAGGTGCTGGAGGACAACCTTCGCGTGCCTTCCGGCGCGTCCTACGTGATCGAAAACCGCGAGGTCCTCACGCGGGTGCTGCCCGAACTGTTCGGCTCGGGCGCCGTGCGGCCGGTCGATCACTACCCGGCGCTCCTGCGCGAAGCGCTGCGAACCTCGGCGCCGCCCTCGGCGGGCGACGACCCACAGATCGTGCTCCTTACCCCCGGCGTGCACAACTCGGCGTACTTCGAGCACACGCTGCTGGCCCGGCACATGGGCGTTCCGCTGGTCGAAGGCAGCGACCTTTTCGTCGAGGCCGACGTCGTTTCGATGCTGACGACCCGGGGACGGAGCCGGGTGGACGTGATCTACCGGCGCGTCGACGACGAGTTCGTCGATCCCCTGGCGCTGCGTCCCGACTCCTTGCTGGGCTGCCCCGGGCTGCTGGGCGCGGCACGCGCGGGGACGGTCACGATCGCGAACGCGATCGGCAACGGGGTCGCCGACGACAAGGCGATGTTCGCGTTCGTGCCGGCGATGATCCGCTACTACCTGAACGAGGAACCGCAACTCGCCTCGGTCCCGACGTACCTATGTTCCGACCCGGACCAACGTGCCGAGGTCCTTCAGCGGCTGGACACGCTGGTCGTCAAGCCGGTGGATGCCTCGGGCGGCTACGGGATGATGATCGGCCCGTCGGCCGACGAAAAGACGATCGCCCGCTTCCGCGCGGAGATCGCGGCGAACCCGCGCCGCTATATCGCGCAGGAAATCGTCCGGCTGACCCGCCATCCGACCTTCACCGGCTCCGTCCTGGCCCCGCGCCACATCGACCTGCGCCCGTTCGT
>JBKKBA010000024.1:0-4735 GCA_046714275.1 Actinomycetota bacterium | reverse complement strand
GCGTTACCCCGTTCAGGTTCTGCGGGTCGCCGCCGGCCTTGCCCCAAGGGGACCAAGGAAAAGCAGCCTCTCAGCCCGGTTCTCCCGAGCTCCCCGGTTCGAAAGAAAGTATAGCCTCCGGCGATCTTGGCTGATCAACAGGGTGCTGAAAAAGTAGTCCGCTCGATGCACAGCCCGGCTGGAGGTCATTCGTATGCTGGGAGTTTGCGCGACCTTCGGATACCCCGGAGGCCTTTTTCAGCACCCTGTCAGGCGCCGGTTAGGTCCATTCCGGTCAGGGTTCGTGTGACCCGTTCCATCTCGCCGACGACGAAATCTGTCTCCGCCGGCCCCCGCGCGTCGTTTTTGGGGAACAGGAAGATGTTGAGCGTCTCGTTCGATCCGATCTGCAGGTCGCGGTCGCTCATCAGCTCGCCGATCGCCAGCTCCCAGGTGAAGATCACCTGCCCGTCGTCCTGCATGTGAATCGAGTAGGTCAAGTACGGCGTCGCTTGCTGGGTCCATTCGTCACCGCGCCGCGCGGCAACCCGGCGAAAGCCCAGATTCTGCAAGTCTTCGAAGAATTCGCTCATCAACGGGGCATGCTAGCCCAGCCTTCCGACCCGGAGCCCCGCCGGGCTCTAGAATTGACCGGACGTGGCGCAAGACACCCGCAGCGAAGGCTTCCCCAGCTACCGGCTTGCCGGCTTGCTGGGCGGCCGCTATCAGATCACAGGCCTCATTGCCGCCGGCGGCATGGCTGAGGTCTATGAAGCGCACGACACGGTCCTTGATCGCCGCGTGGCGGTCAAGATCCTGCACGCCACCTACGGCGCCGACAGCGAGTTCGTGGAGCGCTTCCGCCGCGAGGCGATGTCCGCCGGCCGGCTGAACCATCCCAACATCGTCCAGGTCTATGACTGGGGACGCTCCGACGACGGCGCCGCCTACATGGTGATGGAGCTGGTCCGGGGCAAGACCTTGCGGCAGATCCTGACCGACCGCGGCGCGCTGCCGCTGCCGGCCGCGGCCGCGATCGCCGAGCAGATCGGCCGGGCCCTTGAGGTCGCGCGGCGCGCCGGCATCGTCCACCGCGACATTAAGCCAGAGAACATCCTGATGTCGCCCGACGGTCATGCCAAGGTCGCCGACTTCGGCGTAGCGCGCGCGCTGGCGGAGTCCCGCGCCACCCAAGCCGGCATGGTGCTGGGCACCGCGTCCTATCTGGCTCCCGAGCAAGTCGAAGGTCATCCCGGCGATCACCGGTCCGACCTGTACGCACTGGGCACGATGCTGTTCGAGATGTGCACCGGCACGACGCCGTTCCGGGGCGACAACCCCGTCGTGGTCGCCTACCGCCGCGTTGCCGAAGACGTTCCAGCGCTCCGCAGCGTTCGCATCGACGCGCCCCAAGAGCTGGAGAACGTCGTGTCGCGGGCGACGGCGCGAAACCCGTCTGAGCGCTACCAAACGGCCGCCGACATGGCGGCAGCCCTGGCCCCGCTGGCCGGCGACGTGGATTGGGGCGACACGATCGACCTGACCGGCGATCCAGCTGCTCGGACGCAGGCGATCCCGGTGGCAACGGCAGAGACGACGGTCATTCGCCGGCGGGTCAAGCCCAAACGCGGCCGCCGAGGGTTGATCACCGTCCTGGCGGCCCTGCTATTGCTGGGGCTGATTCCGCTTGGAATTCGCACGTTCGGCAAGGTTCAGGTCCCGGTCGCCGCCGGCATGACCCAGGAGCAGGCGACCGCTGCGATCGAGGAAGCCGGGCTGACGCCGGTCGTGGTCTTGAAGAACCATCCGACGGTTCCTCCGGGCAGCGTGATCGCGACCAGCCCCGTGGCGGGCGCACAGTTGCGGCGGGGAACCAAGGTCACGATGACCGTGTCGCTGGGACCGGCCATCGTCGTGCTGCCAAGCGTCGTCGGAAAGCCCGAACGGGAAGCGATCGACCTGCTGGTCAAAAAGAAGCTTCGCGTGATCAAACAGACCGCATTCCATTCGACCGTGCCGCTTGGCAAAGTCATCTCCCAGAAGCCCGATCCCGGCTCCAGCGTGAACGAGGGCACCCAGATCACGATCGTCGTCTCGAAGGGCGCCGAGCAGATTGTCGTCCCCAAGGTGGCCGGCCTCACGATCAGTGAAGCCACCGATGCGCTGAAGGGCGCCAGCTTCGGCGTCACCGTGACACGGGTTGCCAGCGAAAGCGTGCCGCGGGACCGTGTTGTTGGCTCGAATCCTGCCGGCGGCGCCAAGGCGGCGAAGGGATCGACCGTGACGATCAGCGTGTCGGAGGGGCCCAGCGAGTTTCCGGCCCCCGACGTGCGCGGCGAGAAATACGACGACGCGGTGAAGATCCTGGCCGGCTATGGCCTG
The DNA here is from genome assembly GCA_046714275.1 of Actinomycetota bacterium. Classification (GTDB taxonomy): domain Bacteria; phylum Actinomycetota; class AC-67; order AC-67; family AC-67; genus JBKKBA01. Next base: position 2,374 of record JBKKBA010000024.1, on the reverse strand, counting down.
CGCGCCAAGCGCAAGCAGGTTCCCGACTCGTTCGGAGACGTCGTCATCTCGCAGACGCCCCGCCCCGGCAAGATGGTCAAGCGGGGCGACGAGGTCATCCTCTACACCGCCTGATGGAAATCGCCCTTCGTGACGCGCGCGACGACGACGACTGGGACCTGATCGGGCTGATCGCCGGCTGTTGGTCGGAGTATCCCGGTTGCATCCTTGACGTCCACGGCGAAGTGCCCGAGCTGCTGGCCATCGCCACGCACTATCAAAACCTGGGTGGGCGCTTCTGGGTCGCCGTCGACGACGACGGCCGGATCGTGGCGAGCGTCGGGATCGCACCGGGGAAGGAAGCCGGAGGAGTCGAGCTGCACAAGCTCTACGTGGCTCGCTCGGCGCGCCGGCAGGGTCTGGGCGAGCGATTGGTACGAATGGTCGAAGAGGAGGCCCGCTCACGCGGCGCGAGGACGATCGACCTGTGGAGCGACACGCGCTTCACCGACGCGCACCGTCACTACGAGCGCCTGGGCTACCGCCGGCTGCCGGATACGCGGGACCTGAAAGATCTGTCCCACAGCATCGAGTACCACTATCGCAAGGATCTTCGCTGACAAAAGGAAGAACCCCGTCTCGCCACCGATGACGGGGTTCTAGGGAAGTGCGGAGCTGCTAGATCTCTTTGCGGGAGCGACGGCGAGCCATCTCACGCGCGACGAACTCAAAGAGTGCGATCATGTTTAGTTGCTCCAAGTAGACAGCGGGCCGGCTTCGCGAACGAAGGCCGCTTCCCACATTGCCGAAAGAACCAGGGGAACCAAGTTGGCCAGCGCGCCGCCGCTGAAGGCTCCCGGGAACTTGCCCGAGTCCGCGCGATGCGTGTAGTTGAGCGTGCGGGGGTTCACGCCGGCGTAGGTGCGGTCGGAGGGAGCAAACGCAGCGCCGGTGTAGGCCACTCCGCGCCAGCGAGCCCGCTCGCCGAGAATGTGCGCGTCGCCCTGCACGTTGCCCTGCACGTTGCCCTGCACGTTGCCCTGCACGTTCATCGGGCTTTCCGTCCGTTCCGCCTTGGGCTCCATCTCTTCCTACTTTCGCTCGGCGAGAGCTTCTCTTACTCTTCGAACGATCCACCCTCAGAAAGGTTCCTACTTGTCGGAAGGCTCGTTTTCATCCTCGCCAGTTCTTCGAAGCCGCATGAGGCCCAGACGGGTCAGTCTTCACCCCTAAATTGCATGTCCTGCCCGGCATTGGGGACTCCCGGTAGCCCATTCGGATGGTCGCGCGTAGTCCCTCTGGGGGATGCCGCGCCCGGTTCACAGGCTTCCGTGCCGAAACCCAAAGTTTTCCTTCAGCAACCTCTCATCGCGACAGCGATACGCTGAAAGGCATGGGCACCCGGGTTCTGGTCGTCGACGACGACCGAAAGCTTCGCGACATGTTGCGCCGTGCCTTGGAAAGCGCCGGCTTTGAAGTCGAATCGGCCGAGGACGGGGGCCGGGCGCTGGCCGCAATCTCGGCGAAGGCACCCGACCTGATCGTGCTGGATGTGCTGATGCCGGGCGTGGACGGCTTGGGTGTGGCCCGGCGGCTTCGCGACCGCGGCGATACGACCCCGATCCTGATGCTGACCGCTCGCGACTCGATTCCCGATCGGGTCAAAGGATTGGATGCGGGCGCCGACGACTATCTGGTCAAACCGTTCTCTCTGGAAGAGCTGCTGGCGCGCGTCCGAGCCCTGTTGCGTCGCAGCCACGGCGAGGCGGAGGTGCTGCGCTACTCCGATGTGGAAGTCGATCCCCGAACCCGTGAGGCTCGCCGGGGTGGGACGGCGATCGAGCTGACGGCCAAGGAGTTCGATCTGCTGGCCTTCTTCCTGCACGAGCCGCGCGTCGTCCACGAACGGTGGCGGATCCTTGAAGAGGTCTGGGGCGCAGACACCGAGGTCGGGTCCAACGTGCTGGAGGTCTACATCGGCTACGTTCGCAAGAAATTGGGCGAACCCGATCTGATTCGCACCGTCCGCGGGATCGGCTACGCGCTGCGCGAGCCATGAGTCTTCGCCTCAGGCTCACGCTGGTCTCGACCCTGGTCCTGATGGTCGTGCTGACCTCGTTCGGCGCCGGCGTGTACGTCCTGCTGAACAAGACGCTTCACGACAACCTGGACGGCCAGATCCTGCGCTACGCCAGCGTCGTGGCAGAGGACCTGCAGTCCGGCGTCGAGCCCGACGCTTACACAGCTCGCCGTTTCGACTTCATCGCGCAGTTGGTGAACGCTAACGGCAGAGTCCTGACGTTTCGGCCCTACTCGGGCAGCATCTCGCTTCCCGTGGACGCGAACGTGCTGGCCGTCGCCGCCGGCCGGAGCGAGGGCCATTTCTACCGCGACA
>JBKKBA010000023.1:0-3467 GCA_046714275.1 Actinomycetota bacterium | reverse complement strand
ACTCATGCCCTTGGAAGAGATCAACGACGCAGCGCGCAACTTCGCCACCGTCTGGGATGCCCCCGAACGCGAACGCATTCCGCGCGCGCTGCTTCGCGCGCTCACCGCGCACTCGTGCCTGTTGCTGGGCGCGTACGACGGTCCCGGGCGCTGCGTGGGAGCAGTGCTGGGCTGGTGGGGGCTGGACGACCCCGGCAACAATCTCTTTTTGTTCTCGCAGAAGCTGGGTGTTCTTCCGGAACATCGCGGCACCGGCGTCGCTCAGGCGTTGAAACGTGAGCAGGCTCGGCTGGCTTCAGAACGCGGCGTTCGGGAGGTGCGCTGGACATTTGATCCAATTCGCGCGCTGAACGCCGCGTTCAACCTTCGGAAGCTGGGCGCCGTCGGGATCGGCTTCACCGAAGACCTCTACGGTCCGCGCCAGGACCGCCTAAACGCCGGGGAGCGAACGGACCGGATGCTGGTGTCGTGGCGGCCGCTCGACGCGCCCAGAGCAGGGGGAACCGGGAAGGCCGGCGACGACGAGCGACGCGTTCGAATTCCACCCGACTACGCCGGCTATCAGCAGCTTCCCGCGCCGGAGCGTCACGTGCTGCGTGACCGGCTTCGCGACCAGTTGCGCGCCGCGTTCGTCGACGGCTACCTGGCCTGCGGCTTCGAGCATGCGGGTGACTACATCCTGCGGAAAGCCGTCGCGTGACTGCGATCACGCTCAAGGAAGCGACGCTGCTTCGCTGCGACCTGCCGCTGGTGCGGCCGTTCCGGACCAGCAGACGTGGCGGTCCGGCTGGCCGGGGTTCGCGGCAACCGGATGGCGAAGGCAACGGTGGAGATGGCGATCGTCGATGCCGCGCTCCGCGCTGGTGGCTCGTCGGTGAAAGCCTGGCTGGGCGGCACCCGGGACCGCGTGGAATGCGGCGTCAGCATCGGCATCGCCCCGACGACCGGCGCGTTGATCGATCAGATCGCCGGATATCTGAGCCAGGGCTACCGGCGCATCAAGTGCAAGATCGAGCCGGGCAACGACGTCGATCTGATCAGCGCCGTGCGCAACGCCTATCCCGACGTGATGCTGACCGCCGACGCGAACGCCGCGTACTCGATCGCCGACGCGCCCACGCTGGCTGCCCTGGACGAATTCAAGCTTGCCATGCTGGAGCAGCCGCTTGCCGAGGACGCCGTGGACGACCACGCCGATCTGGCTCGGCGTATCGCGACGCCCATCTGCCTGGACGAAACGATCACGTCGGCGGCGGCGGCCCGAAACGCGATCACCGCGCGTGCTTGCTTGATCGTCAACATCAAGCAGGGGCGCCTTGGGGGCCTGACCGAAGCCCGGCGCACCCACGACGCCTGCGCCGGGCTGGACATTCCCGTATGGTGCGGCGGCATGCTCGAAACCGGGGTCGGGCGCGCGGCGAACCTTGCTTTGGCATCGCTGCCGGGCTTCACGCTGCCCGGGGACACCAGCGCGTCGTCGCGCTACTTCCACGAAGACCTCACCGAACCGTTTGCGATGGACCGCGACGGCACGATCGCCGTTCCGGACCGTCCGGGACTTGGCGTTGAACCACTGCTGGACAGATTGCGCTCCACCACCGTAGCCCACGAAAGGATCACCCTGTGAGAGACGCTCTGCAAGCGCTGGTGAACGCCGAATCGCCGTCGTCGGATCCGGGGTTGTGCGCGAAGGCCGGGCGCGTCCTGATCGACATCATCGACCGCGAGCCCGACCAGATCGCCGGCGACGGCGGGCGCGAGCACTACGTCTGGCGCTGGCCCGGCGACCGCCCGGTGCTGATGGTCGGACATCTGGATACAGTCTGGCCGGCCGGCACGATCGACCGCTGGGGCTTCGCCATCGACGGGGACATCGCGACGGGACCGGGTTGCTACGACATGAAATGCGGGCTGGTGGTCGCCGCCGAAGTGCTGTCCCTGCTGAACGAGCAAGACGCGCTGGCCGGCGTGACACTGGTCGTGAACTCCGACGAAGAGCTGGGCTCGCTCACATCGCGGGCACTCATCGAGCAAGAAGCGCGTGGCGCGCGCGCAGCCCTGATCCTGGAGCCGGGGCATTCCGGAGCGTTGAAGGTCGCGCGCAAGGGCGTCGGCATGTATGTGGTATCGATCCAAGGGCGCGCTGCGCACGCCGGCTTGGAGCCCGAGCTTGGCGTAAACGCTTTGATCGAGGCCGCGCATCAAACGATCGCGATCGCCTCGCTGAGCGATGAAGCCTCCGGCACCACGGTGACTCCGACGATGGGGGCGGCGGGAACAGCGCGCAACGTCGTGCCTGCTGGGGCGACCATCGATGTGGACGTGCGCGTGACAAACCTCGGCGAGTCCGAGCGCGTGGACGCCGCCCTGCGCGCGCTGAAGCCGACGTTGCCCGGCGCAACGCTGACCGTGATGGGCGGGCCGAACCGGCCGCCGCTGGAGCGGCGCATGGCGGAATCGCTGTATGAACTGGCGCTGCTGGCCGGCAAGGAGATCGGCTTCCAGCCGGGAGCGATCGAGGTCGGTGGCGGAAGCGACGGCAACTTCACGGCCGCCATCGGCATCCCGACGATTGACGGACTGGGCGGCGACGGCGGAAACGCACACGCCGAGGGCGAGTGGGTATCGCTGTCATCGCTGCCGGTGCGCGCGGCGCTGGTCGCCGAGATGATCGCTCGCCTGCGAGGCGCGTAGATCAGGGAGGGCCCCCGTTTCCGGGAGCCCCCATTGATGGAAGTGGGCCTGTAAGCGGGCTTCTGTCCCGCCGGCCGCGCTTTCGCTCGGCTTGCGGGGACGGCCATCTCTCTGGGACCGGCATTGCTGCCGGCCTCGTGCGACCTACCCGAAGGCATTGCGGACGGGCCGCCGCCCTTCGACTCTTGCGAGCCAAAGGCGCCTTCTGCTTGGCCTTGCTCCGGACGGGGCTTGCCGAGCCACGAGAGTCACCTCTCGCGCTGGTGAGCTCTTACCTCACCGTTTCACCCTTACCTGCCCTTGCGAGCCGGCGGTATGTTTTCTGTGGCGCTTCCCACGGGTCACCCCGGGTGGGCGTTACCCACCGTCCTGCCCTTTGGAGGCCCGACTTTCCTCGACGCCTTCTTGCACGACGCCGCGGCCGTCCGGCCCACTTCGCACGATCAAGTGTAGCCCCGTTAGAAAAGCCTGGCTTCTTCGGACTTGGGGGGCGCCTCTGGCTCGTCATCATGGTCAAGCAGCCAGGCGTCGATGGCTTGGTTGACCAGCGCATCGGCTTTCTTGTTCTTGGCGCGCGGAACGTGTTCGAACGACACCCGCTCGAACCCCTTCACCAGTTCCCGGGCCTGCTTGTGCAGCTTCTGCATCATCGGATTCTTGACCTTGTAGACGCCGCGAAGCTGCTCGACCACCAGCAGCGAGTCGGCGCGCACCTGCACGCGCTTCGCGCCCATCTCCTGCGCACGCTCCAGGGCTCGGATCACCGCCGTGTA
>JBKKBA010000022.1:0-2559 GCA_046714275.1 Actinomycetota bacterium | reverse complement strand
GTGCATATCTTCGTGGTCGGCCGGGACAACCCGCTGGGGCTGCCCGCCGGTGCGGAGCTGGTTATCTCCAGCGCATCCAGCGGCACCAACTAGCCCGCGTTGTTCCTGTGCGTGAGCCTGCCTTTGTTGGCAGGCTCACGCATATCTATCTCAGGCAGCTCATGGAAGTGTCTTCGTTGCTCGCTCAAGAGACTTGCGGTTGACCACCCGCGCAATCAAAAACCCCTCCTCTGTCCCTCGGAAGAGGATGCGGTGATCACCTGCACGCAAGCGTAACCAGGGAGGGTGGCCCGCAAGGGCCCTCACGTCAAGATTCTTAGCCTCGGCGACGAGGCTTTGCAGTACGCGCCGGACCTTTCGCAGCTCGACTTGAGTCAGGCTTCGTAGGTCCTTTTCGGCGCGTCGGGACAGATCGACTCTTGGCACCAAGCTCCCCTTGGATCTCGTCGAGCACCTCAAAGGCGTCACGTGCGCGACCACGCGCGAAGTCCTGGTCGGCCTCCCGCATCGAGGCGACGAATTCCGGTGCGTTGGCAAGCACGAAGTCCTCCAGGCGCTCTTCAGAAACGGGTACGACTGCGACCATGACCTTGCCGTGCTTGGTCACCAATGCAGGGCGACCCGAGCGAGCTACTTCATCAACGACTGCGCTGGCATTCCGTGCGAGGTCGCGGATACTGACGCTGGCCATGGGAACTCCCTTTCAGATGTACGTCCAAGTGTCGTACATTTCTTGCCCACCGTCAACGCGGAGGACGCGCGGAGCCGGGTGATCGAGTTCTTCCGCAAGAACCTGAGCTGACGCGCACGGTCGCTCCTTTGCTCGGCTTGGGCCGTCAACGGCTATCCTTGACCCTGCATGGGCGGCGCTGGGTCGCCGGCACCAGACCGAGGGGGACAACGTGGCCAAGCAGAAGCACGACAGTGGAAAGAAGAAGCAGGACAAGAGGCTGAAGGAGAAGCGCGAGGCCTCCAAGGGCAAGCGCAGCAGCAGCAGCAGCGATAGCGGCAAGGGTCGTAAGCGCTGAACAAGTGAACCGGCAAGAGGCGGCCCTCCCGGCCGCCGGTCAGATGTCGGCGATCCGGCGCAGGCGCTGACGCGGTCCGAAGGCCGGGGCTTGAAATCCGGCCAGCTCGATCAGGCGGACCGCGCGTCCTCGCTGGCCCCGGTACGGCTCCAGCATCTCCAGCATCCGCTCATCGGTTGCGCGCGCCTCTCCCGCCAGCGCCCACGCCACGGTATGCGGCAGATGAAAGTCCCCAACGCTGACCGCATCGGGATCCCCGTGGGTTACCCGCGTCACTTCGGCCGCCGTCCACGCGCCGATGCCGGGAATCGCGCGCAGCCGCTCCCGAGCTGCCGGACCGTCCATCGATGCGGCTTCTTCCAGCCGTGTCGCCTTCGCCGCAGCGCGCCGCAGGACGTCCGCGCGCCGGCGCTCCACGCCGAACGGATGCAGCGCGAAGTACGGCAACGCCGCCATCGTCTGCGGATCCGGCGCCAGCCGAAGCCGCGCCGGTCCCGGCGCCGCAGTTCCATGCCGCCGCACCAGCGCGACGTACCCGTCCCAGGCTTCTCGGCTGGTGACTTTTTGCTCCAGTACCGACGGGATCAGCGCTTCCATGATTGCCCCGGTGCGCGGAAGCCGAACGCCCGCGAATCGCCGGTGTAGTCCGCGCATGAAGTCATCCTTCGGCTGAAAGAGGCCGGGCTGGTCTTCGCACCCAAGCACGGCCGGCGCGGCGCTCAGCGCGTGCGCGGCGCCCGGTCCCCACGCGGTGACTTGGACGCCGCCTTCGACGTGTTGGTAGCGCACCGCGGCCGGGCCTTCCGGGGTGCGCGTTGCTCTCCACGCGCAGTCCGGCCGCACCCGCGTCATCGGATCCCGGGGGCCGTGTTGCAGCATGCCCAGCGACAGCCCCAGATCGTAGGGCTGTGCCATCGGCACGAAACGTTCCGGCATGTCCGGTCGAGCGTACCCGCACGGCACGACGACCTGCTTTCGGCGTCAAAGAAACTCAGGCCTGTGTGCAAAAGGACCTACACCCGGGACGTCGCGGGCGTGTAGAAAGCAAACCACGTTCACCGATCAGAGGGGGCAAAGACATGAAGCGAATCCTTACCGCAGCGGTCGTGATCGCCGCGATCGCGGCGATCGCCGCGCCGGGCGCCGTGCGCGCGTCGGCCGGCACGCACACGACCAACGGAACCGCCACCAATACGATCTCGCAAACGCTGTCCGTGCTGGGAGCCACCGAGCCGGGAAGTGGGACCGCAATCGCCGGCGGAAATCTGGTCACGATCACGTGCATGCAGGCGGTAGTGCTCACGCCGCCCGGAGCCCCAGGCCACGAGGTTTTCATGCGCGGTTTTGGGCTGCCGGCCAACGCGGATGGAACGCTGACCGACTACTACATCTACATCGTGGACTTCGTGTCCGGGACGGACCAGTTCGGCTACGTCACCACGCCGGTCGCCCCGCCCGGCGCGCCCGTCTGCCAGGCCGACCAGAACACGTTCCCCGTGACCAGCGGCCTATTCACGACCCTTCCGTAGCC
>JBKKBA010000021.1:0-5673 GCA_046714275.1 Actinomycetota bacterium | reverse complement strand
CGCGTGGAGATCGGACCTGACGGTCAGTGTGCCGCGCATCCGCCCGAATGCCGGCGGCTACTCGCCGGAGCATCCCGTGACCGACGCGCAGATGGCTCAACTGATCTGCGCGCTGCGGCTGCTGCTTCCCGATGTCGGGATCGTGATGAGCGCGCGCGAAGAGGCGTCGTTCCGCGACAACCTGGTGCGTCTGGGCGTTACGCACACCAGCGCTGGGTCGCGCGCCGAGCCGGAGGGCTACACGCACCCCGATGAAGCGCAGGCGCAGTTCGAGGTGAGCGATTCTCGTTCGCCTGCTGAAGTTGCTGCCGCGTTGCGAGCCATGGGTTACGAGCCGGTCTGGAAGGACTGGGACGCCGGGCATCGCGCGCCGGTGCCCGCGCCGGTGGTTGCGCCGGTTCCCGTTCGGACCGGGGTGGGGGAGCGACCGTGACGATCGTCGCCAACGGAAAGCAGCGCGATGTCGCCGACGGAGCGACGATCCTGACCTTTCTGGACACGCTTGGCTGGAAACCGGAGTGGGTCGTCGTGGAGCACAACGGCGAACCGCTGGAGCGTCGCCGCTACGGCGCGGTCGGTCTGCGCGACGGTGACCGACTGGAGGTCGTGCGGGCGGTGGCCGGGGGAGCGCGATGACGCCGGATGAGCGCCGGGCGAAGCTTCGCGATGCGCGCCTGTACCTGGTGACCGGTGACCGGCCGGATCTGGACGCGTTCCTTGGCTCGGTCTTGGAAGCCGGGGTGGACATCGTGCAACTTCGCGAAAAGCAGATGGACGCGCGATCGATCCTTGCGCTTGCGGTGCGATTCCGCGCCGCTTGCGACCGTCACGGTGCCCTGTTCATTCTGAACGATCGGGCAGACCTGGCCCTTGCTGCCGGCGCGGACGGCGTGCACCTGGGCCAGGACGATCTGCCGCCGGCATTGGCCCGGCGGATTCTGGGCGACGGCGCGATCATCGGACGCTCAACGCACACACCGGATCAGATGCGCGCCGCGCTGGATGAGCCGGTTGACTACGTCGCGGTGGGGCCGGTGTTCGAAACGCCGACGAAGCCGGGCCGGCCCGCGGCCGGTTTCGATGTGCTGCGACTGGCGGCGAAGGAGTGCGGCAAGCCGTGGTTCGCGATCGGGGGGCTGGATCCGGGAACCGTCGGCCAGGCAGTCGATGCCGGAGCGACGCGGATCGCCGTCGTTCGAGCCATCGAGCGTGCGGACGATCCCGCCGAAGCCGTTCGCCGGCTGCGGGCCGCGCTGGATCTTTGATGCCCGGCTGTAGCCTGACAGGGGCGGGGAGGTTTACGATCGACTCCTGCAGTCGAAAGGGGAGCACAATGCGAAGGCTTCTGGCTATGGCGGCGCTGGTTCTGGCGCTTGGCGCCTGCGAGGCGCGAGCGGAGATCGAGGTCAGGGAGAACGGCTCCGGCACGGTTGGGTTCTCGTTTGTGATCGAGGACAAGTACATCGATCTTCTGACCCAGCTTCCCGGCGATGCGTCATCCAAGGATCCCTTTGCCGAGATGAAGAAGGAGCTGGCGGCAAGCAAGCAGAAGTTCGACGTTCAGGAATTCACCGAACCGGGCGCGAAAGGACTGCGTGGAACCCTTTCGTTCAAGGATGTTGAGGAATTGAAGACGATCATGCTGGCCGCCAACGAAAAAGACGAGTCGGGTCCTCTGGGCGGGCGCTTTCAGGATTTCAAATTGGAACGCCGCGGTGAAGGATGGCACTTCAGCGCGAAGACCCCGGCGGCCGATCTTGGCGACTTCGGCGGGACTGCTCCCGGTGGCATCGGCCCGTCGTTCCCTCCCGGCCAGTTGAGCAAGTTGGTGACGCTCTCGTTCCGCGTCACGCTGCCCGGCGCAAAGAAAGAGACGACCGCCGACCGAACGGAGAGCAAGGGCGACGGCACGACCTTCATCTGGCAGCCCGATCTGGAGAAGCCGAAGCCTTTGGATCTGGTGGCGACGACCGGACCCAAGTCCGCCTTCGCCGGCCTGGTTATCCCGGCGGCGGCCACGCTGGGTGGACTGGCCCTTGCCGGTGCGGCGTTCATGATGCTGTCCAAGCGCAGGAAGACCGCGTGGGAAACGGCGGGGTCGCCGGTGCCATTCGGTACTCCGGCAACCGAGCCCACGCCCTACGGGGTAGCTCCGTCGGGACCAACGACGCCGTTCGGAACCCTGCCGCCGCCGCCGGCTCCCGATCCACCGCTGGGCCCACCGCAAGTCGAGTGACCGTGGCGTTGGGCCGGGGTTGACCCGGCATGGGTCCGCCGTCTAAACTAACGATTGCTAGCGTTACTATCGATCGTTAGGAAGAGGCTACCGATGGACGGCGGCGACTTGGATGTGGAGTTCGAACGCGTGTCGGGTGTTCCTCGAAACGCAAAGCGCGTCGGGCACCGAGGACGGTCCATCCCCCTGACGCCTGAGTCAAGGCACGGCCACTCGATCGTCGCCGACGATGCCGAGGTGTATTCGACGGCACACAACGAGAGCTACGTCACCGTGAAGCGCAAGAAGGAGGTGAAACTCGTTCACGAGGGAAAGGTCACGCTCCAAAAGGGAACGTACCGAGTACGAATCAAGTCAGTAGGAGAGGGTCAATTCGCGGAGATCCTTCGTGAGGCCGGCATAAGCATGCCGGTTGAAGAGTTCATCGGCTGGATTTCCGCAGGGATTCGATCGGTCGCCGACCCTACGGCTCATGCTGACCCCAAGGCGCAATTCACCCAGGCGGACGTTAAGACCCTCAAGAGGGGTGGCTTCTCATTCGCTGAATCGAAGGTGGACCACGTTGCCGAAACCGTCGCCAGGTACGTGGCTCTGCTTCACGAATCCCTCTCAACGGCGGAAGTAGCCGACCGCCTGGGAGTTACTCAAGGCAGAATTCGGCAGCAGCTCATCGAACGTTCAATGTTCGGTATCAAGTTATCGGGTGAGTGGCGAATTCCTCTCTTTCAGTTCTCCAAGGGCAATCAGATCCGCGGCATCGACACCGTGCTCCGCGAACTAAGCCCTGACCTCCACCCAGTCGAAGTATGGGATTGGTTTCAGAACCCGGACCCCGATCTGACAATCGATGAGACTCTGTTGAGCCCGCTCCGATGGCTGGAGAGCGGCGGCGATCCCAGACGGGTCGCCGACCTGGCCGCGGACATCTAACCATTGTGGCGAAGCTTCCGGGGCCCCCTCCGCATCTGCCGAAGCTGAGGGCAGGCGATGTCAATATCGTCAAGGCCGGAGCGGAACTGTGGAGAATCTACTTTGCGGGGGGCGCCTATCCGGATTCATGGAATCAGTTTCGCTTCTACGGTCCAAGAGCCACCGCACGTTTTGATCATCACGTGAGCCCAGCACATGTGCAACGTCGAGGGATCATGTACGCGGGTCTGGATGGTCCCACGTGCTTTGCCGAAGCCTTCCAATCAACAAGGCGCATTCATCGAACAAGGCGATCGCCATGGCTGACGAGCTTTACGATCAGTCGCGACCTCAAGCTCCTAGACCTGCGTGGATCGTGGCCGACGCGTGCAGGCGCCAGCCAGGCAATCAATTCCGGGCCGCGAAGTCGAGCGCGTGAATGGGCGGCGCGGATCTACGGCGACTACTCCAGCATCCAGGGTCTTATCTATCCATCGTCGATGTACGGCGGGCGCGATGCCTTGGCGCTCTTTGAGCGAGGTTCCCCCAGCATCCCGTCGCATCCGCAATTTCATGCGCCCTTGACCCACCCCGGCCTGAAACCGCTGATCGCCAACGTTGCGATCAGCATGGGCTACGGCGTGATCTGAGATGCCCTACATCTTTGCTTAAACTTAAAGGACGGCGTCCAGTGCCTGCTTGAGGTCGGCTACTAGGTCGCGGGCGTGTTCGATGCCGACACTCAGGCGGACCAGTGCTGCGTCCACCTCCAGCGGGGAGCCGGCGACCGATGCGTGCGTCATCTTGCCGGGATGCTCGATCAGGGATTCGACAGCACCCAGCGACTCGGCCAGCGTGAACAGCTTGGTGCGCGTGGCGACGTCCAGCGCGGCGGCTTCTCCGCCGGTCGTGGTGAACGACACCATGCCGCCGAAGTCCCGCATCTGCTTGACGGCGATGTCGTGGCCGGGATGCTGGGGCAGGCCCGGGTAGTAGACCTCTGCGACGGCGGGGTGCTCTTGCAGCAGGTCCACGATCTCTTTCGCGTTCGCGCATTGGCGTTCGATGCGCACGGCCAGCGTCTTGACGCCGCGCAGCACCAGGTAGCAGTCCAGCGGTCCCGGCACGGCGCCGACGGCGTTCTGCAAGAACTTGAGCTTGTCGTAGACCTGGTGGTCGCTGGTTGCCAGGAAGCCGCCGACCACGTCGGAGTGGCCGCCCAGATACTTGGTGGCGGAGTGAAGCGCGATATCCGCGCCCAGCGCCAAGGGCTGCTGCAGATACGGCGTCGCAAACGTGTTGTCCACCACCAGCAGCGCCCCTCGCTCGCGGCAGACGCGCGCGACGGCGGCGATGTCGATCACCTTCAGCAGCGGATTGGTCGGGGTTTCCATCACGACCAGCCGGGTCCGGTCGCGCCATGCCGCTTCCAGGGCCGCGGGATCGGCCAGGTTCACCGGCGTGAACTCGTACCCGGCCGGCCCGAAGACCTTGGCCACCAGACGGTAGGTGCCGCCGTACGCGTCGTCGGCGATGACGATGTGATCGCCCGGCGACGCAAGTCGTAGCACGGCGTCGGTGGCGGCCAAGCCGCTCGCGAACGCCAGGCCGTGCTCGGCTCCTTCCAACGACGCCAGGCACGTCTCCAGGGCGGCGCGCGTCGGGTTGCCCGATCGCGCGTAGTCGTATCCCTTGTGCACGCCGACCGCTTCCTGCGCGAAGGTCGTCGAGAAGGAAACCGGCGGGATCACCGCGCCGCTGGCCGGATCGGGTTCCTGCCCGGCGTGAATCGCGCGCGTTTCAAACTCGTAGCTGTTCGGGTCGTTCATGGGCGTCCTCGTTCATCGTCGGGAAAGGAACTCCAGCACGTCGGACCGCGTCACGATGCCGACGGGGTGGCCGCCATCGACGACCAGCACGGCGGCCGACTTCTCCAGCGCATCCACCGCGACGTCGATCGCCTCGCCGGCGCCGACGGTCGGCAGCGGCGGGTCCATCGCGTCGCCGACCTGCTTGTCCAGCAGGGACGGATCGGCAAAGACCTTCTCAAGCAGCGATGTTTCCATCACCGACCCGGCGACTTCGGCAAAGACCAGCGGTGGCTCGGCCTTGACCACTAGGACCTGCGAGATGTTGTACTCGCGCAATAGTTCGATCGCGGCGCGGACCGTTTCGTCGGGATGGATGTGGATCAGCGACGGCATGTCGCCGCCCTTGCGCAAGAGCAGGTCCGAGACCGTCTCGCCGCCGACGCGCAGGAAGCCGTAGTCGGCCATCCAGTCGTCGTTGTAGATCTTGGAAAGATAGCCGCGCCCCGAATCGGGTAGCAGCACGACGACGACATCGTCGGGACCGCACTCGCGCCCGACGGTCAGCGCAGCGGCCACGGCCAGCCCGCACGACCCGCCGACCAGGATGCCCTCCTCGCGCGTCACCCGACGCGCCGTCAGGAACGACTCGCGGTCCGAGATCGGCACGATGCGATCCACCACGCTGGGGTCGTAGGTCTTCGGCCAGAAGTCTTCGCC
>JBKKBA010000020.1:0-5089 GCA_046714275.1 Actinomycetota bacterium | reverse complement strand
AGCGGAAGGTGCTCGAAGCATCGGAACCGGCGAAACCCTGATCGTTCTGGTTGCCGGAGAGTTCCCGACGGCAACCGCCGCGCAGGCGGCGAACGAACGGCTGGCGTTCGAAGACGTACAGGGGTTTGTCGTAGCGCGAACCGGTGACTTTGCCGGCATGACTCCCGACCGCTTCGCCTTGGTCACCGCATTCCGCACGGTCGCCGGGGCGAATGAGTTCGAGCCACTGGCGCGCGGAGCCGGCGCTGCGGTGCGGCGCGCCGTCACGCGCTACACCGGGACGGTGTGGATCGGCCTGGGTCAGGAAGCCCACCCGGACGGCAGCGGACCGCTTACCGGTCCTCTCCCGCCGGGCCATCCGGTTCGGATCGGCTGAGATCACCGGCGATGGATGCCGGCGTGCCTTCAACGGTGAGCGCGCCGGCATCTGCCGCCTTCGCATCGATCACCGCGAACGCCACAACGCCGTTGCCGTCGGATCCGCTGCTGGTCACGTGGCCGGCTTGATCACCGCCGGGCTTCGTCACAACCGCTCCCGAAGGTGGGGCGGCCGTCCCGTCGATGTTCAGGACAACCAAGCGACGGCGCACGCGGCCCAGGTTCCGCACGCGAGCGACGCTTTCCTGACCGGGATAGCAGCCCTTCGTAAACGACACGGCCGTATCCAGCAGCGGCGACTCGTTGATCAGGGTTTGGTCGTCAACGTCGTCGCCGTAGCGCGGCATGCGCGCGCGAATGCGAGCCGCCTCCAGCGCCGGAGGAGCGACCGCCTGTGCCACGGTGGCCAGCCGGGCGCGCCAGGCATCGGCCGCCTGAGGCGCGGCCAGCACGTCCATGCCAAAGGCGGTGCGGACCACAGTGGCGCCGGCGATCTGGGCATGATCGTGCACGGCCCGGCCGGCGGCACCGTCGATCTGGGATGGTGGATCGCCGGCGATTCGCAGCAGCACAACCGCATGGACGGTCATCTCGACGCCGGCAAGCGGCGCGAAACCCGCAAGCCCTTGCTCGATACCTGGGGTCGCCGCGTCGTCGGCGTCGATGAGCGCGCCCTCTGCGGTGGCCAGAACGCGGACGACGGCGCGGACGCGTCCCTTGTCGGTAAGGAGGGCGGCCAGTGCGCCGGTCCCGGGCTGCAAGCCCGACACGTCCTGCGTCAGCATGTCGTTCAAGAAGCCCAGGACGTTGCCGCCGGCCACCCGCCACGTCGGATGGTCGCCCAGGTCCGCGAAATACGCCGTTTCGTTAGTCATGCCGGTACCCTTGGCTCCTCTGGAACAACGCTCGTCTGGAACAATGCCCGTTTGGACCAACGCCCGCGCAAGGAGCGTTCATGCCCATCGTCAACTCCGGTGACGCACAGATCTACTACGAAGTGCACGGCGAAGGAGAGCCGGTCCTGTGGATCATGGGGCTTGGACTGGATTCCCGGATGATGCTGATGTTCACCTCCGCGTTCCCGCAGTATCGCAACATCGTGCTGGACAACCGCGGAAGCGGCCGTTCATCGACTCCCCCCGGCCCGTACACGATGGAGGCGATGGCCGGCGACGCCATCGCCGTCTTAGACGACTGCGGCGTGGACCGGGCTCGGGTGATCGGCATGTCGCTGGGTGGGGCCATCGCTCAGCGCGTCGCGCTGGCGGCGCCGGACCGCGTGCAGTCATTGACGCTGTGCTGCACCTGGGCGGGGCCGAACGAATGGATGCGCCGCCTGAACGAGCTGGGCGTGATGATGGCCGAGAAGGTGGGCTACGAGGCGGTGTTGAAGCACACGCTGATGCTGCTGTTCAGCCCCAAGTTCGTCATCGACCAAGCGCAGTCGGTGCAGATGTTCGAAGACATGGGCCGTGCGATGGTCGCTCCGATGGACCCCTTCTTCGACCAGGTGGCCGCGGCGATGGGACACGACACCCGCGCGCTGCTTCCACAGCTTTCGATGCCGGTGCTGGTCATGGCCGGCCGCCGCGACACCTTCGTGCCGCCGGAGCTATCGGAAGAGATCGCTGCGCTGATCCCCAGATCCACCTTGAAGATTTTCGAAGGCGCCCATGCGTTCATGCTGGAAGATGGAGCCGCCTTCAACGCAGAGCTGAGTGCGTTCCTGGCCTCTAGTCACCCATAGCCAGCGTTGAGCTTGGGGCTTAGCCGCGGGAGCGGCCCAGGCGGCGGAGGAACTCTTTCGTTCCTCGTGGCTCGATGAGGCGGACGATGACGATCATTCCGATGACCCCGGCAAGGCCGAGCATGCCCAGAAGCAGGACGATGAACGAGATCTCGAGCGTGCCGATCGCCACGTCACTGCTCCCTTCCCGTCGCCCGAACTTTGAAGATCAGCGTACCGACCGCGGCGCGCTGGCGCGACTCTAGTGGCCCTCTCTAACGACGGGGGTGGGCCGGTTCGATTTCGGGATGCGGCCGGCCGGCCCACTCGGGGCCCAGAAGCGCTTGCATGATCGCTTGTTCGCTGGGGACGCCGCTGGCGCGCCAGACGATCTTCAGATCTTCGTCGGTGACGAACAGCGTGGGGACGCGCCTAACGTTGTACCGATCGGCCAGGTCCAGCCGCTCGCCGGCGTCGATCTTGATGATCTTCAGGTCACAAACCTGTTCGGCGATCCGGTCCAGCCGGTCCTCGACGGTCTTGCACGGCGCGCAACCTTCGCCGTAGAACTCGACGACGGCGGCACACGGCTTCTCCAGGCGCGGGATGCCCAGAGAACTGCGATCGAACGCGCCGTCGGCTTCGGTGAAACGGCCTTCACGGCGGTTCCACCAGACCGTGAACAGCGCGATGCCGATCACGAATGCGGCAACCACCACGACCCGGGTCATGACGCTTTCGCGGTCATGCGTTTGCCCACCAGATACATCTCGCAGCCGACGCAGATGCCGGTGACGCCCAGCAATGCCTGCAGCGCGGCGACCACGAAGACCGGAACCCACGCCCCGGTACCCCACGACAGCGCGTAGAAACCCAGCGTCGCGATCGCCATGAAGATCAAGCCCATCGTTTGCGCAAAGCGCGGTGGCGCCTCTTCTTCCGGCACGACCGGCACCGTCAGCTTGAACGCCTTCTTCAGGAAGCGATAGGTCGCGCCCATCGGCGAGTACCGCAAGCCGAATACCACGCCGATTGCAAACACCGCGGTCATGACCGGAGCGATCGGCCGCCAGTCGGTCAGGTAAGCCGCGACCAGCCCGGCGCCGGACGCCGCGGCTCCAAACCGGTGCCCATTCCGATCGATCATCTTCTTGCTCACGCTGTTTCCCCCGTCACGCCTTCAGTGGTCCACGCACGCGCACGACTTCCCGGCACGACGGGTCGCCCCAGGCAACGCTGGTGACGACCTCGACGATCACCTCCGACCCAAGCGCGCGCATGACTCCGGCTTTCAACGACTTGTCCAGCGAGCAGGCCAACTCGGGGTGGGCGGCGGCGATGCCTTTGAACGGGCAGTCCACGTCCTCGAACTCCACCCAGTCGTCGCCGCGATCGGCGACGCGCACGCCGCCGGAGACCTCGCCCAGCGCTCGCAGCAGCAACTCGATCTGAGCGTCAAAAGTCAGCGCGTCTTCGCCGGGGCGCACGCGACGGCCAAGTCGCTCACCGGTCGCCTCTGCGATTCGCCGCGCGGGTTCCGGTGCCGGGCCGGTCTCCTCGATCAGGGTCGCCAGCATCTCGGCGACCAGCGTGGTGCCTTCTTCGACGTGGGAGGGGACCGCCTCGTAGGACTTCGCGGGACGGCCGCCGGCGGGGTTGCGACGCCAGGTATGACCCGCCAGGCCGGCTTCGACCAGCAGGTCCAGATGGCCGCGGGCGACATTCGGATGGACGCCGGAGCGCTCGGCGACCTCTTTTGTAGACAGCGAGCCATGAGCGCGGAGCAGGTCCAGGATCGCGGCGCGCGTGGGCGCCGACAGCGCCCGGGCGACGCGGGGGTCCGAGTGGCCGGCCACGATCCGCTCCTCCAAAGGTCGGGGGTTTTTACGGTTCATACTGTAGAAACTGTTCGGGGGCTGGGTCAATTCCCGAATCGGGCAAATCAAGGGCGAACGGCGGGCAATACGCCGCGTTTATGACGATTCAGGCTTTGGAGAGGTCGATCATCGCGTTCTGGAGCCGCGCCACCAATCGTGCGGAGCCCCGCCCATACTCAAGCGCCGTGTTGCGGATGCCGCCGGGCAGGGTGGGAAGATCGATCTCAAAGGAGAGCTTCCGCTTGGCAACCGCCAGGGCCGGTCCCGTCACCGACCGCCCCTGCGCCGAAACTTTGGAAGGCGTGAAACTAAGAACGCGTCCGGTCAGCTTCGGCGTTCCCTCCGCCCG
This sequence comes from Actinomycetota bacterium, assembly GCA_046714275.1. Classification (GTDB taxonomy): domain Bacteria; phylum Actinomycetota; class AC-67; order AC-67; family AC-67; genus JBKKBA01. The sequence continues at coordinate 759 of JBKKBA010000020.1, read as the reverse complement.
GCCGGTTCCCGCGCCTTCAAGCCGGCCGGTGACGACGACTCCGCCGGGCACAACCTGGATGTCCACCTGGTGACCGCGGCTGCGCACGTATCGCGTGATTGATGTTCCCGTGACCTCGGCGATCGCCAAGCCGCGATCAATCCCAATCGGTTTGCCGGCGGAGAAGTCCGAAAGACTCGCGCGAAGACCCTCAAGCGTCAGGGTTAGGCGCGCGACTTGCAGCTCGTCAAGCTTTGCATTTTCGCCGACCAGCGACGCGCGCGGGATGTTTCCTCTGAGCACGTTGACGATGATCGGAAAGCCTTCCAGCGACACCGCGGGCGCGGTGGGCGTTCCGAAGGACTTCTGCGCCTCGGTGGCGATGCGCTGCTCGGCGACGCGTTCGGCAACGATGTTCGCGCCCAGGAACAGTCCGCCGGTAATCCCGGCGAAGATCAGGATTCGGCGGGCCGGGCGCACGTCAGCGAACCATCGCCCGGTAGGCAAAGTAGAAGACGGGCGCCGCGAACAGCACGCCGTCCAGCCGGTCCAGCAGACCGCCGTGCCCGCCCCAGGACCCCGCGCTGTCCTTCACGCCCGCATCGCGCTTGAGCGCCGATTCGGCAAGGTCGCCCAGCGGCGCCGTGATCGACACCAGCGCCGCCAGCAGCATCGCGCGAGCGCTGGTGAACGGCGGATCCAACTGCCACGCGGCTACCGCCGCGACGGCGAACGAAGCGGCGGTCCCGCCGGCCAAGCCTTCCCAGGTCTTTGAAGGAC
>JBKKBA010000019.1:0-3470 GCA_046714275.1 Actinomycetota bacterium | reverse complement strand
GCATGCGCCCCCTTCGGGAAGCCGCCCTAGACCTAATCGCCAAAGACGTGACGACTATCGCCGAAGTCGTCCGCGCCATCTACATCCTGTGAGCCTCTGATGCCCAGATTCAGCTACACAGGAATCGCCGGCGACGGAAGCACCGTCGAGGGCACCACGCGCGCGCAAACGTCCAGCGCCGCACGTACCGCCCTGCTGGAGCGCGACGTCGTCGTCGTCACAGTCGAAGAGAAGAAAAGCAGCCTGAACGTCGAAGTCACGAAACGCAAGATCAAAACGACCGAGCTGATGGCCTTCTCGCGTCAGCTCGCCGCATTCCTGCGGGCCGGCATCCCGATCCTGGACGCTATTCACATCGTGCAGGAAGAGACGCGCGACAAGGCGTTGCGGACGGCGCTAACCGACACGGTCGAAGCGCTAAGGGGTGGCGACCGGCTTTCCGCCGGAATTGAAAAGCACGCGGTCCGCTTCCCGCCCTTCTACATCGAGATGGTCAAGGCCGCGGAAGTCACCGGCTCGCTGGACGAGGTGCTGGACCAACTGTCCGGCTATCTGGAGCGCGACCTAGACGCCAAGCGCAAGATCCGCTCGGCGCTGGCCTACCCGATGGTCGTGTTCGGCATGTCGGTCGTCACGGTCGCCGTGATCGCCGGCTTCGTGCTGCCGCGCTTCAAGGATTTCTTCGAATCGCTGGGCGCCGAGTTGCCGCTACCGACCCGCATGCTGCTTGCCGCTACGGGCTTCATCACCACATGGTGGTGGGCGCTGATCGGCGGCTTCGTCCTCTTCATGCTGATCCTGTTCCTGTTGGGGCGCACCGGGCCGGGACGCTTGACGAAGGACCGGCTGAAGTTTCGCATCCCTCTTGTGGGCACCATCTTGCGGTACGTGCTGGTCGAGCGGGTCTGCCGCATGGGTGCTTCGATGGTCCGCGCCGGGGTTCCGCTGCCGCGCGCCATCGAGCTGATCGCCGACACGACCAAGAACGTTCTTTTCGAGCGCGGGCTGCGGCAGGTCCGCGATGAAATGTTGGAAGGCAATGGCTTGGCGCGGCCGATGGCCCGGACCGAGCTGTTCCCGTCCGCCGTCACGCAGATGATCCGCGTCGGTGAGGACACGGGGACGCTGGAGCAACAGATGCAAGTTGCCGCCGACTTCTACGATCGCGAATTGACCTATAAGATTCAGAAGCTCACTACGTATTTCGAGCCGGCCGTCATCATCTTCATGGGCCTGGTCGTTGGATTCGTCGCCATCGCCATGATCTCGGCCATGTACGGAATCTTCCGTCAGGCGGGGAACCTCGGGTGAGCGCCCGGCGGGGGCAGGACGGGACCACGCTGCTGGAGGTCCTGATCACGATCATGATCATCTCGGTCGCGTTCACAGCATTGTTGGGTGGCCTGTTCACGGCCGTCGTCGCGTCGTCGCTGAACAAGAAGCTCGCGACGGCCGAAGCGACGGTTCGCGCCTACGGCGAGTTTATGAAACGTGCGGCGTACGCAAGCTGCGCCACCACCTACAGCAATTCAGGCTTCGTCGCTCCTACCGGTTACACCGCATCACTGACCACGATCAGATACTGGAATCCCGTGGCGAGGTCCTTCGGGGCCACGTGCGCCTCGCCCGACGGCGGGATGCAGTTGCTGACGCTTCGCGTCGTTTCCGGCGACGGGACCGGCGGCGGAGAAGCCGCCGAGCAGATCCAGGTGGTGAAGCGCCGATGACCCGCCGGAGCGAACACGGAATGACGTTGATCGAACTCATCGTAGCGATCGGCGTGTTGGGCTTCGTCGTCTCCACCATTGCGGCTGCGATTTTCGTCGGGCTGCAGACCACTCGCGCGTCAGATACCCGTCTGAGCGAATCTAACGGCGTATCGTTGGCGTCGGCCTATTTCGTCCCCGATGTCGCCAGCGCGACGACCGTCACGCTCGGCGATGTCACCGGATGCCAGCCGTCGGGGACTCCCGTGGTTCGTTTCAACTGGCAGGATTCCTCCGGGCCGCAGATCGCTTCGTACGTCGTCCGCGTCTCCGGCGGCGCGCAGACTCTCGTCCGGCGCTTTTGCGTCAACGGGTCCACGACCGGCGAATTTGTCGTTGCGCGCGGTCTGTCCCAGGCGCCCGCCGTCGCCTGCAGCCCCGCATGCGGCACCCCTGCGTCGGTCGCGATGACACTGCGTTTCACCGAGGGACCCCCCGTTCAACTATCCGGGTCCAGAAGGACGGCGACGTGATCAAGGCCCACGATGAGCGAGGGTCGGGTCTGATTCTGGCCCTGGTGATGCTGTCGGTCATCGGCCTCTTGATTACGGCCGTTCTTGGCTTCGGGTTCTCGTCGATAAAAACGGCCGAAACGATTCGCGATCAAGGGAAGCGAATTTACGCAGCCGACGCCGGCATCGAATACACAATTGAGCAGATCCGCTCTAACGAAGGAGCGGGCCTCGAGGGCGGACCATGTGACGAGCTGTTCCCACCACCGCCGAACGTCAACGGCAAAAACATTTCCATTCAATGCACCGGCCTAGCGAACAGCGGCGAACCGGTGGAGCCGCAGAATCATCCGGGAAGTGCCATCTTGGCGCTCAGCACGAATAGCGGCGAAACGCCGATTGAGTACCAAGGCGAAGGAGTTGGGGCTCAACTCAACATCAAGGGCGCAGTAAGGTCCAATGGCGATGTTACCGCGTCGGGGCAAGGAAATCTCAATGTTGACGGCCCGGTGCGTGCACGCGGAGCCTGCACCCCCTTGGCGCAAGTTCTGAGCTCGGACCGTCGCTGCAGTAACACGACGATCCCGTATGTGCGACCTTTGCCGTTCCCTGCGCCGAACTACCTGTCAGAGCTGGGCGAATCACCGACCATTCCCGGCGATCCCCCGTCGTTTCCACAGTGTCCATCAGGACAGGGCTGGTTGGTAGAGTTCTTTGGAGGGCGGTACGACGACGTCGTCGCCCTAAACAAGATTACGGGCACGGGGGGATGCAGCCGCAACCCGATCGTGTGGTTCCACCCGGGCGTCTACTACTTCAGTTTCGGAGACGATGCCCCCGTTTGGAACATCAAAAAAGCGATGACCATCGTCGGCGGAACGATTACCGTCAACGGGACGATCACCGAACTGCGGCCCTCCGATCCTGTACCGCTCGTCGGCGCTGCGATCAAGTGCCAAAAACCCACGAGCGAGACTTCGACCGAGTTTATTCCCGGGGTGCAGTTCATTTTTGAGGGCATGAGCCGGGTCGAGATGACACAGGGCTCGATGGAGTTGTGCCCGACGATTAATCCTGCGGCTCCTGCGAGCCAACAGATCACGATCTTTCAGAACACCGACGATTCGTCCTTCGCGGATCCGGCCGGCTGCATTGTGAGCCCCCCCTGGGATCCAAGTTCGAGCAGCAAGTGCGCGCTGCTCAATGTCCGCGGCGCGGGGACGAGGTTCGTTTCGCATGGCACGGTGTACGC
>JBKKBA010000018.1:0-2670 GCA_046714275.1 Actinomycetota bacterium | reverse complement strand
CTGAAGGACTGCCCGACCACAGCCGCAGACGGAGTGGTTTTAGCGGCGATCCCGCCGCGCGGCGATTACCGAGATGCGCTTGTCGGGGCGACTCCGGCGTCGCTGGCCCCGGGTGCTCGTGTGGGCACGGGAAGTCCGCGCCGCTCGGCCTGCATGCTCCGGCTGCGATCCGACATTCTGGTCCTCCCGATTCGAGGGAACGTCCCGACCAGATTGGAACGCGTGGGGCACAGCGTTGATGCCGTCGTGGTCGCGGCCGTTGCGCTTCAACGCCTGGGTCTGCCGCCGCCGGATCACGTTTTTGCAGATCATGAGATGCTGCCCGCTCCCGGCCAGGGGGCTCTTGCCCTGGAGACGCGGGAAGAAGATGCGGCTCTGGTGGCCGGGCTGGATCATGAACCGTCGCGCACGGCGGTCGTTGCGGAGCGCTCGCTTCTCTCAGAGCTTGGCGGCGGCTGTCTGCTCCCCGTCGGCGCTCGCGCGCTCTGTCAAAAGGGAAGCCTGATCCTGGATGCCCAGGTCGTTGCTCCCGATGGGACGCGAAGCGTGCACGTGCGCATCGAAGCGTCGGTCGGGGATCCCGGCGGCACCGGGCGCCGGGCCGCCGATGAGCTGCTTCGGAAGGGCGCCGGTGCCCTGCTCGACGGCTGGGGGGTTGAGCCACGTCATGCCTAGGCCGGCGAACAGACCGGCGCGTGTGCTCCTGATGCGCCCTCGGGGCCGGGAGCCGGCATTGCGCACCGCCCTGCAGTCGGCGGGGTGCGACGTTGTGTGTATCCCCGCGGTGCAGGTAGAGCCGGCCGAGAATCCCGGCGCCATCGATGAGGCGCTGGCCGCGGAGCACGACTGGTACATCTTTTGCAGCGTCAACGGCGTTGCCGCCGTGCTGTCCCGCGGCCGGGTTCCCCATCGCGCCGGAGTAGCGGCCGTCGGTCCCATCACTGCCGCCGCTCTGATTCAGGCCGGTGTTGACGTTGGTTGGGTGCCGCAGCGATACACGACCGAATCGCTGGCCGGGCACATGCCGGGATCGGGGAGCGCCGGCGTTTTTCGAGCGGCGGGGTCGAGCCCGCGACTAGAGGAGATCCTGCGATCGCGAGGCTTTGCGGTCAGCCGCGTGGATGCGTACCGAACCCGGCCGATCAACGCGGCTGCCATAGCGGATGAGGTGGCTCGCGGCGTCGATGCCGTCGTCGTCACCAGCGCCTCGATCGCCTTCGCGTTCGCGACCGCCCTGGGCAGCGCAAGCCAGCCTGCGGTCCTTTGCTCCATCGGACCGGCGACGACGGCGGCCTGTGCCAGCCAAGGACTGCGCGTGGACCTTGAAGCCGATCAGCACACGGGGGCAGGCGTCGCCAGCGCCCTGGTGGAAGCTTTGCGAGCAAGGGAGAGCCTATGACGAACGTCTCGCAGCGCCGGTATCGACGCCTGCGTTCCTCTGCACCGCTGCGGCGGTTGCTTTCAGAGACCAGGCTTGGGCCGGACCGGTTTGTGCTGCCGCTGTTTGCAGCGGAAGACATCACCGAGCCAAGACCACTCGCATCGCTGCCCGGTCATTCCGTCTGGCCGCTTCACGATGTCGGGCAGGTCGCGAAGGAAGCTGCCGCCCTGGGTATCCCGGGGGTCCTGCTTTTTGGCGTACCCGGCCGGCGGGACGAGGGCGCGTCGCGCGCATTTGCCGCCGACGGGCCGGCGCAACGAGCCATCGCGGCGGTGAAGGAGGCGGCATCGGAGCTGGTCGTGTTCTCCGACACCTGCCTGTGCAGCTACGTGAGCACCGGCCATTGCGGCATCGTGGTCGATGGCCCTGGGGACAACGTGGACAACGACGCATCGATCGAATTGCTGGCCCGCGTTGCGGTTTCTCAGGCGACTGCCGGCGCCGACTTCGTTGCTCCGTCCGACATGATGGATGGACGAGTCGCGGCGATCCGCGGCGCCTTGGACTCGGCCGGTTTTGGCGATCAAGGAATCCTGTCGTACGCCGCAAAATTTGCCTCCGCCATGTACGGCCCCTTTCGCGAAGCGGCAGCCTGCGCACCGGCGTTCGGAGATCGGCGCAGCTATCAGATCGATCCGGGTTCGACACGGCAGGCGTTGGCCAGCATCGAGCGTGATGTCGGCGAGGGGGCCGACATGGTCATCGTGAAGCCCGCCCTTGCATACCTGGATGTCGTTCGATCGGCACGCGATCGGTTCGACATCCCGATCGCTGCGTACAACGTGAGCGGAGAGTACGCCATGGTGACCGCGGCGGCGGAACGCGGCTGGATCGACCAGAGGGCCGGCGTGCTTGAGATCCTGACCTCGATGGTGCGGGCCGGCGCGGATTTCATCGTGACCTATCACGCGCTGGACGCGGCTCGGTGGCTGGACGATGTCTAGGTCCGCGTCGCTGTTCGACCGGGCCCGCCTGGTCATCCCGGGCGGCGTGAATTCCCCGGTACGGTCGTTTCGGGCCGTCGGCGGGACTCCTCGGTTCATCGTTTCGGGGTCGGGAGCCCGCGTTGTCGATGCCGACGGTACATCGTACGTTGATGCTCTGGGATCCTGGGGGCCGTTGATCTTGGGTCATGCCCATCCCGAAGTCGTTGCGGCGGTTCAGAGTGCCGCGCGTTCGGGGACAAGTTTCGGGGCGCCCACCCAGGCCGAGATCGAGCTGGCGGAGCT
>JBKKBA010000017.1:0-6684 GCA_046714275.1 Actinomycetota bacterium | reverse complement strand
ATGTCCGGTGGGTATCGAGCATGTGCCGACGATCGTGGGGATGCGCCGTTCGCTGGTGGATCAAGGCGTCATGGAGCCCAGTCTTCAGGACGCCCTGCAGAACATCGCCCAACAGGGCAACTCGTTCGGAAAATCGTCCCGCATGCGGGGCAAGTGGGCCAAGGATCTGGCATTCCCGGTCAAGGATGCGCGGAAGGCTCCCGTGGACGTCCTCTGGTGGGTGGGGGACTACATGTCGTTCGACGACAGGCTGCAGGGCCTAGCGCGGACCCTAGCCAACATCCTGGATCGCGCAGGGGTCGATTTCGGGATCCTGTACGACGGTGAGCGCAACTCGGGCAATGACGTCCGCCGTGTCGGCGAAGAGGGCCTGTTCGAGATGCTGGTGGAGCAGAACGTGAAGACGCTCGCCGGTGCGCAGTTCCGGCAGATCGTCACGACCGACCCTCACTCCCTGAACACGCTTAAGAACGAGTATCCGGACTATGGCGGCGACTACACCGTCTTCCACTACACGGAGTTCCTGCTGAACCTGCTGGAGCGGGGCTTGATCGTGCCCAAAAGCTCACTGGGGATCAAGGCTACGTACCACGATCCTTGCTACCTGGCGCGGTACAACCGGGTCACCGATGCGCCCCGCCAGATCCTTGAGCGCTTTGGGGTTGAGCTGATCGAGATGCCCAGGAACAAGGAGAACACCTTCTGCTGCGGAGCCGGCGGCGGGCGCATCTGGATGGACGATTCAAAGGTCACGGAGCGTCCTAGTGAGAATCGCATCCGAGAGGCGGCGAAGTTGGAGGGCGTGACGCATTTCGTCGTTGCGTGCCCCAAGGATGTGACCATGTACAGCGACGCGGTGAAAACGGTCGGGATCGAGGACAAGCTGTCGGTGATCGACATCATTCAGCTGGTTGAGATGGGGACAACCGGCGGAATCCCTGGAGTCTTGACGGCCGGCGCCGTGGAGGGTGTATGAGCGATCAGGATCACGCGCACAGGCTGGCGAGCGGGATGTTCCGGCGACTTCGCGATGTGATTCTGGTCGCCGAGCGGATCGAAGACTTTACCTTCGGCCCGGCCGAGCCGGGCCAGAGTCGCCCGGCTTTGCGCGACGGTGATGCGCCGGCCCTTGCGCGCGATCTGCTTCTGCGCGCCCTCCGGTCGGCCGGCGACTCGATGAATTGGCGAATTCTGGAGGCGACCGAGGCGGAGCAAGAGGGATGCCCCATCGATGGGCTGGCCGAGCTGTGCGGGCTGCCGCGCTTGGCGGTCACCGAGCGCGCGAACGAGCTGGTGCAGGCCGGGCTGTGCATGCGGGCGATTGACGCCGATCGGATCGTCATTACCGATGCGGGCTTGGCGCTCCTTGCGTTCGTGTCGGCAACGACGACCGAGCTGGCGCGACGCGCAGAGGAGAGTGGAGGCAAGGAGCGGACGAACGGTGAACGTGGCTTGCCCGTACTGTGATTTCTCTGGTGACCGGGGCATGACGCACCGGCATCTTGGTGAGACGCATCCCGAGCAGGTGACGGTGCGGGTGGACGAGCGCAAGGATCGCCGCTACTACGGGATCGAGTGCCCGGTCTGCAAGTCGCCGTGGGAAGCGGAGATTAAGCCACGCGGTCGGGACCCGAATTTCCTGGAGGAATACGACCGCGAAATCAAACTGGTTGCGTTTGACATGCTGCTGTATCACATCCAGGGCGAGCATCCAGACGGAGAGGAAGCCGCGGGAGAGGTAGCCGCGGGAGAGGAAGCGACAAGGGAACGGCCGGCGGAAACGAAGGATTGACCGGGAGGGACGTGTGGCTGAGATACGGAACTGCAACATTCCCGAGGAGTTGCACTACCTGGTCCGCAGCCATGTCTGGGCGCGACCGGAGGGCGATGTCGTTGTCGTTGGGCTTACAGATGTTGCGCAGAACTTGGCAAAGCGATTCATCGCGTACAGCCCAAAGCGTGTGGGGAAGTCGGTTGAAGTTTCGAAGTCCACGGCGACTCTGGAGAGCGGCAAATGGGTTGGTCCGGTCCCCGCACCGGTCGCCGGCGAGATCGTCGCAATCAACGAAGAGGCGCAGGCGGACCCGTCGATCGTGAACCGCGATCCGTACGGCGAGGGCTGGATCGTCAAGGTGAAAGCCGTTGATTGGGCGCGGGACGCCCAGAACTTGCTCACGGGCCAAGCAGCGCTTGATGAATATGCGGCCTTTCTTGCCGAAGAGGGAATCGAGTGCGAGCCGGCGGCTCCGTGACGTCATGATCGACGGCGGAAACCCCGAAGTCCGTTCCCATTTCGGGTGTCTCATCCCCGAGGATCTTCTCTACGACATCGAACATGACATCTGGGTGAGACGTGAGGGTGACGAGGCGGTCGTCGGCATGACCGATCCGGCGCAGACCCGTTGCGGCAAGATTGTGGCAATCCAGTTGAAGGCGCCGGGAAAGCGTGTCGCGCGGGGCCGAGGCGTGGCCACGATCGAGTCGGCGAAGTGGGTTGGGGCGCTGCCGTCTCCGGTGTCGGGAGAAATTCTGGCAAACAACGAGGCTTCGTTCCGCCAGGATCTCCTGGTGGCCAACCGTGATCCTTACGGCCGGGGCTGGCTCGTCCGCATCAGGATGTCGGATCCGACGGAGCTTGAGGATCTGACGCCCGGAGATGCCGCGTTTGAACTCTATAAGGCAAAGATCGATGAACTGGAGCTTCGCTGCTTCCGGTGCGCCGACGATCCGGTTCCGATGATGTGAGCCGGCGCTGCACCCGCAGAGCTAGACCACTCGCTGAAGCTCGCTTTGACTGGCCAACTGGGAGGCCATGACCTCGCGCAACAGGTCGATGGCCTTCACGATCTTCGTATCCGCCAGCGCGTAGAACACGCTGTTTCCCGAGCGGGTCGCGTGGACGACTCCGCGTTCGCGAAGAACGGCCAGATGCTGAGACACGTTGGACTGCGAGAGGTCGAGTTCCTCGGTCAACTCGCCCACCGACTTGCTGCCGTCCCGCAGGGCATTGATCAAAAGGAGGCGCTTTGGGTCGGCCAGAGCCTTGCAGAGCCTGGCATGCAGCTCATAGATCTCGGTTCTTGTCTTCGCATCCACCCTAACCGGACCTCCCATCACGCGTCTCCAGAATATTCACCACCAAGAATATACGCGCTGGTGAACTCCTTCAACACCAACGAAGGATTCAGGGTTGGCCATTCCCGGACAAATGGAAAAGTCTACCCTTGCTATATGCGCATCATTGCATATGATGAGTTAACAGCGTTCTGGGCGGCGACCGGGCTCAGCCTTCGCCGGCCCATCCTTTGGAGGTGTTCATGGCCGAGGTCGAGCAAAAAAACAAGCTGTCGATCATCGCGTTCAGCGGGGACCTGGACAAGATCTGGCCGACGATGATCCTTTCGACGACGGCAGCGGCCAGCGGCATGCAGGTCTCCATCTTCTTCACCTTCTGGGGACTGTTCACGCTGGTAAAGCCCGGCGTGCGGATCACCGGAACGAACATGATGCAGAAGATGCTCTCGGTGGTGAACCCGCCCGGCATCGATAAGGCGAAGCTGTCGAAGATGCAGTTCGCCGGTTTCGGCGCGATGATGATGAAGAAACTGGCCAAGGACTACAAGGTCGCCAGTCCGGGCGAGCTTCTTGAGATGGCGATGGACATGGGCGTGAAGATCATGCCGTGTCAGATGACGATGGACCTGATGGGATTGAAGCGCGAGAACCTCATCGACGGGTGCGAACCCCCACTCGGCGCCGCGACGGCGCTGCTAGAGATGAAAGAGTCTTCGGTTCAGTTCTTCATCTAGTTTGAAACTGCCGGGCGTCGCTACGGCGCTCGATACATGCTCGGGTCGGGCTTGACGGGGCGGAACAGCCATGTAGGGCGCCGCGTACCGTCTGGGCCGGGGCCCGGGCGCGTCATCGCCAGCCACTCTTTGTAGATCTCGAACGACCTTGCCGTATCGACGACCACATCGCCGTACGCGTCGTCGGGCTGTGCCGGCTCGACCCGCACGGCCTGATGCCAGCAATGCATCCCAGAGACCGGATCCGGCTGCGTCGGGAACGTGAGATTCTGGTGGACGCCGGCGTCGGTCCACCAGACGCGCCCAGAGTCGGGATCGTCGCTTTCGAACGGCCGGACGCCCTCGATCTGGCGCACTCTCCACGTGGACCCTTCGCGCTTCAGATCGACCAGCGCCGAGACCCAGCGATCGGTTCCCGCGCCGCGGTCCAGCCGCCAGCGGCCCATGTGGTGCGATGCGGCGACCACGCCCGGCCGGATGCCCTCGGTGACCCAGGTGTGGATCGTGAAATATCCGATGCGCGTGATCACACGAACCAGGTCGTTGTTGGCCACGCCGATGCGCTCGGCGTCCTGGGGGTGAACCCACAATGGGTGGCGATGGCTCAACTCCGCCAGCCACTTGGCGTTGCCGCTGCGGGTGTGGACGAGCGTCGGCAACCGGAACGTCGGTAAGAGGATGTACTCGCCCCTGGCCGGGTCTTGATCGGCGATGTGTGACTGATAGGTGTTGGGGAGTGCTTGCTCGGGCCAGCCCCATTCCTTGAACGTGGAAGCGAAAAACTCCAGCTTTCGGGACGGCGTGGGGAACCCTTCGTGCACAACGCCGTCGATCTCGACCCCGACGGAGTCGTGCGGGCCGATGAGCGGATACGGCTTTCCCTCGTACTGGGACGGGTGCTTCTTGACGACCTTGGTCACGGGGTCGATCGTCGTCCCCTCCAGTGCTTCATCGGGAACGGCGCGCTCGTGCAGAGCGTAAATCTTCTTCTGAACCTCGACCACGCCGTACTTCTTCATGTACTCGAGCGGGGTGAGGTCTTCGGCGGCGGCCTTCTCGGGCAACCCGGGCACGTTGTTCTCGAACATGTATCGGTAGTACTCGTTGATCGTCACCTTTTCGCCCGGCCGGTACGGGGACTCGAACCACTGTTTGATGCCAAGCGATCCGTCGGGGTCCATGCGCCACGACAGATCGATCCAGAATTCGTCTTCCTCCCAGACCTCGCCCGGGTTCGCTTCGTACGTGGCGTTGACTTCCCGTCCAAGCTTTTCCATTGCCACGCGTCGCACCGGCTGGCGGAAGCCAAGCCACGTTCCGGAATGCGTCTCATAGGAATGCGTATCGTGACGCTCGGGTCCAAGTCCCATCGGCAGCACGTAGTCGGCGAACCACGCCGTCTCGCTCCAGACGGGGGTGAGCGCTGCATGCAAGCCGACCTTCGTCTCGTCGGTCAACGCCTCGATCCACGAGAAGCCGTCCGGGTTCGTCCAGACGGGGTTGTAGACGCGGGTGAAGTAGACGTCCAACTTTCCCCTTCCTTCCTTCAGGAAGTATGGGAGCAGGATCGATAGCTCGTGATGTGTGAACGGGTATTCGGGCGGCCACAACAGCTCGTTCCACATCTTCTGCGGTGGCGGATGCTTGAAGGGCTGGGGGACGAACTTATCCCACCAGTTCGGCGAGACGCCGCCGGGCGTGCCGACGCTCCCGGTGAGCACGTTCAGGAAGAACAGGCATCGCGCCGTTTGCCAGCCGCCCAAGTTGCCGGCCGCGGCGGCGCGCCAGTTGTGGGCGGCGAACGCACTGCCGGCCCGCGCGATCTCATGCGCGACCTCGACGATCGTGGCAGCCGGGATGCCGCTCTCCGCCTCGGCGCGTTCCGGCGTGAACTGCGCGTAGTGCTGCGTGATGACGTCGATGAAGTTGGCGAACGTCGCTTCCATGTGGGGTTGCTCGGAGCGCAGATACTCGTCCCAGTTCGTCCAGCGCTGGACGAACTGGGCATCGAACAGCTTCTCGCTCAGGATGACATTCGCCATCGCCAGCAGCACGCCCGGCTCAGAGCCCGGCTTTGTCGGCATCCAGTAGTCGGCATGGCTGGCCGTGTTGGACAGACGGGGGTCCATGACGGCGATCTTGGCCCCGCGCATTTTGCCCTCGATGATCCGCTGGGCGTGGGGGTTGAAGTAGTGGCCGCTTTCCAGGTGCGCGGAGATCAAGAGCGTGAAGCGAGCGTTCGCGTAGTCGGGAGAGGGGCGGTCCTGGCCCATCCAGAGCGCATACCCCACCCGCGCCGACGACGAGCAGATGTTCGTGTGCGAATTGTGGCCATCGACGCCCCACGCGCGCAGCACGCGATCGACGTATCCGTCCTCGCCGGGCCGGCCGACGTGGTACATGATCCCGTTCCGCCGGCCTTCGACAATCGCGGTGCGCATGCGCCCGGCAATGTCGTCCAGGACTGCGTCCCACGAGACGCGTTCCCAGCCGCCCTCGCCGCGCTTCCCCTTCCGGCGCAGCGGGTACAGCACCCGCTCCGGATCGTTGACCTGGTTCAGGGTCGCCGGCCCCTTCGCGCAATTCCTGCCGCGCGAGCCGGGGTGAACCGGGTTCCCCTCAAGCTTGCGGATCTCCAGCGTTTCCTTGTCGACATACGCCAGCTGGCCACACGCAGACTCACAGTTGAAGCACACCGTCGGAATCAGCATGTAGCGCCGCTCGACCTTGCGTGGCCACGCGGAGCCTTCGTATTCAACCCAGTCGTCCCATCGCTCCGGCGGCGGATAGGACGCCAGGCTTCCATCGGGAAGGCGGACCGAGACGAGTTTCGGCTTGTCGCTCATCGCACGATCACCTCAGCTGAGGGGGATTG
>JBKKBA010000016.1:0-3023 GCA_046714275.1 Actinomycetota bacterium | reverse complement strand
GAGACGTGATGATTCACCAATATGAAGGCGTCGACCTTGAACAGGTGTGGGAACGGGTTCAACAGGATCTCCCTCCGCTCCGTGTTTCCCTGGAAAGCCTGCTGCGGGACATGGAGTGAGCTTGATCTTGGAGCCGCCCTACAGCAGCAGCCGCGGATCGTTGCTCATGATCCCATCGACTCCGGCGGCTTTCAGCCGCTCGATCACCAGAGAGTCATCCACGGTCCAGACGACCACCCGCCGGCCCAGTTGATGAGCGATGGCGACGCCTTCGGCCGTCACGTCGAACGCGTCGGCGTCGGGCCCTGCGTATTCGTATCCACGCACGGCGGAGAAGCCTGCGTTCTCCACCAGGGTGAACCCGACGCCGTCGGGCGCGCCGGGCAGCGTCGAAGTTGTCAGCAGCAGCGTCGTGATCTGTGGATCCAGTGATTCGACGGCATCCAGCGAAGGCGGCCAGAACGACTGCACGATCAGGTTCTGCTTCGGGAAGCCGGTTTGAGCCACCAGCGACACCAGCTTCGAAGCAAGGGTCATCCCCAAAGCGTCAAAGTTGCTCTCACCGGGAATGTTCTTTAGTTCGACCATCAGTCGCCATTGCGGCACGGCTTCCATCGCGGTCTTCATCACGTCGCGCAGCGACGGGACGGGTTGGAAGCCGAAGGACGGCCACGCCTCGGCGGCGTTACAGGTTGCGATCTGGGAAAGGGTTGTGGCATTCACGCGACCGGTGCAATCGGTCGTGCGATCCAGCTTGTCGTCGTGAATGACGACCAGGTGGCCGTCACTGGTGGCCTGCACGTCCATCTCCAGCCAAGCTTCACGGCCGTGCGGAAGGCCGGCCAGCACGTCCGCGCCGTTGCGGAACGCAGCGATCGTGTTCTCGGGAGCCAAAGACGCGCCCCCCCGGTGCGCCACCGCCATGAAATCGCGCGCCGGATGCAGAGCGGCCGCCGGACGCAGCACCGCGGCAAGCAGCGCCGTCACCGCGCACATGGTCACAACCCATCGCCTCATCGATTGAGACCATTCTCCCCGGGAGCCCCGCCCTCCTGCCGGAGGGGGTCCTGGAATTGCGCGGACTGGGCCGGGTGGGCGAGCATCGGGCCATGCTGATCTCCGCGAAGCTGGCTCCCGTGTTCGACTATCAGGCGTTGGTTGAGTTCTGGAAGGTCGCCGACGAGCTTGGATACCACGCCGTCTGGAACTACGACCACTTCTACGGTCTGGGCATCCAGCAAACCGATCTGGAGGCGCCGACGCTTGAGGGCTGGACGACGCTGGCCGCGATGGCCGTCATCGTCAAGCGCGCTCGCGTGGGGTGCATGGTCACCGGCGTCACCTACCGCCATCCCGCAGTGCTGGCCAACATGGCGGTCACGGTCGATCACATCTCGGGCGGGCGGCTGGAGTTTGGGATCGGGGCTGCATGGCACGAAGCCGAGCATGCAGGTTTGGGCATCAAATTTCCGCCGCCGGGGGAGCGCGTCGCGCTGCTGGACGAGACGCTGCAGATCATCAAGTCCTACTGGACGCAGCCGACGACGACGTTCGACGGCCGCTTCTTCAACCTGAAGGATGCGATCTGCTCACCCCGGCCGGTGCAGACCCCGCATCCACCGATCATCGTCGGCGGTGTCAAGCCCAAGATGCTTCAAGTGGTCGCCAAGCACGCCGACGAATGGAACGTGCCCGGAGCCGATCCCGACACCTGGGCGACGCTCAACAAGCAGATCGACGACAACTGCGCTGCGATTGGGCGCGATCCCAAGCAGGTTCGCCGAGGCGTCCAACTCTTCGTGCACCCCGCCGTGGACGGCCAGCCCGAACAGCAAGCGGCCATGCTTCCCCAATACCAGGACCTTGGGTGCGAGCATGTGGTCCTGTCGTTCTATCAGCCTCCGTCGCACGCGCTGCTGGAGCAGCTCGCTCCCCGATGACGCGGCCGGCAGTGCGGTTGGTGGTCGTGGCACTGGCGTTTGCCGCTGCATGCGGCGGCGGCAACACGGCGGTGAAGGGTGCGCATCTGGTCACCGATGCGGCCGGCGATCACGCAGCCGCGGTCAACGGCCTTGGAAAGACCCCGGTCAAGCCCCTGGCTTCCGGCGACATCGCCGGCGTTCGTTTAGACGCCAAGGGCACCACGCTCACCATCAGGATCGCCATCGAAGGATCGCCGATGGCCGGCCTTCCGAAAGACCCCAAGCAGGGGCCTGCGTGGTTCCTGCAGGCGTGGGCAGATCCCAAGAGCGCAAAAGGTCCCTCGTACTTCGTCGTCATCGTCCGCGATGGGCCGGCGAAGGAGACGGCCGGAGCGGTTACCGGCTGGCGCCTGTCGGTCTGCGCCGGACAGGATGTCTGCACCAAGCCGGTTCCCGGCGGGAAGCTGACCATGACCGCGCGCGAGGTCCGCGCCTCCGTGCCGCTTAAGCAACTGCCGCTGCTGAAGAAGAAGTTTGGATGGGTCGCACTGTCGTATTGGAACGACACGCTGGATCCTCTGCGCGCCTGGAGCGACTGGGTTCCCGACAACGCCCGCCCCGTCGGCGGACCGGATGCCGTACCGCCGCCCGAATCCCGCTACGTGTTCCCGCCGCCGGCCTGATGGCGATGACAGCGAAGCCGGTCACGGACGAGCCGGTCCGGGGGAGCGTCCCGCCTCCCTGGTTCTTCAGCCTCCCCGGTATCGACCGCCTTCACGCCTTCATGCGGGGACTCGTTCTGTTGCCGCCCGCCACCCGGCTCTTTGGCATGCGTCTGGGGCACATCAGCACCGGCGCCGCCACCCTCACGATGCCGGCCAGCGCCAACTTCTTGGCGATACCGCATATGGACATCAGTCCGTTCGTCTGCGTGGCGGCTTGGTGCGCGGCGACGACAACGATCCCTGCCGGTTTCGATGTCGTTCCGGTCACGTTTTCACAGGAGTTCTTCCGGCCCGCGCGGCCCCAGCCTGGGAACCTGCTCGCCCGGGCTCGCACGCTCAACGCCTCGAGCATGTTCGTGTGCGTGGCGATTGAGGT
>JBKKBA010000015.1:0-4507 GCA_046714275.1 Actinomycetota bacterium | reverse complement strand
CAACCCACGCAGCCTGCGGCGATGGATGGCGGCGTACGCGGCCGCCACCGCCACAGCGGCCTCGTACGAGACCATCCGGGATGCTGCGGCGGCCGGTGAGCATCAGAAACCGGCGAAGACGACGGTCATGCCCTATCGCGAAATCCTAGAACGACTGTGGATCCTCGACCCGGTTCCCGCGTGGTTGCCGACGTTGAATCACATCACACGCCTAGGCGCCGCGCCGAAGCATCACCTGGCGGATCCAGGGCTGGCAGCGCGGCTTCTGGGTGCCGACGTCGAAGCGCTCATCGAGGGGCGCTCGCTCGGTCCACCGATCGCGCGGGGCACGACGCTGCTGGGGCAGCTCTTCGAATCGTTGGCGGCGCTCACGGTGCGCGCGTGTGCGCAATCGGCTGAATCGGTGACGATCTGCTCGATGCCGTCGTCCTGACCACCGGTCGCGACGCCTACCGACGCCCCGACGGCATTGCCGTCGTCCCCCTGGCGCTGCTCGGACCCTAACTCCCAGACACCTTCGGGCGAGACCCAAGTAGCGCTCGAGCGCTTCCCGCGCGACTTCGGAAACGCACTTTCGTCGGCCGGCAGGATGACGAACGGAAATCTTCGCCGCGCATCACAACGCCCACGGATAGGATCCAGCGCGATGAGCGCGATCTCTCCGGAGGTGGAAGACCTGCTTCGGCAGCGGGACCGGGCCCGCGCGGCCAAGGACTTCGCGCTGGCAGATCAGATCCGCGACCAGATCGCCGATCTGGGCTTCGACGTTCGTGACTCGGCGGAGGGAGGCGTGGCGTTGCCGAAGCCCGCCTACGAAACCGTCGATCCCGCGCGCGTCCCCAGCCTGCTGGACGAACCCGCCACGAAGGCGATCAGCATTCACGTGCTCTACGAAGGCTTCCGGGAAGACCTCACGCGTTTTGTCGCGTCCTTGGCTCGACATTGTTCGCACCACGATTACGAGATCGTGATCACCGACGCCGCGTCGGGCGATGGGGAATGGATCCATTCGCTGGCCGACCCAGGAAACCCCAATGCCGGAGACCGCGTTCGTGCGCTCCATCTGAATAGCGACCCGGGGTGGGCGGCGGCGCGCAACGCCGCGCTCAAGACCAGTCGTGGTGCGATCGTCGTCATTGCAGACCTCAGCGTTGAGGTAACCGGCGACCTGCTTGGCCCCGTGATTGCGGCGTTCGACGATCCTGGCGTTGGACTGGCGGGTCCCTGGGGAATCGTTTCGACGAACATGCGCGACTTCGAAGCCTCCGACGGACCCCCCGGGACCAAGGCCGATGCGATCGAGGGCTACTTCCTGGCGACCCGCCGACAGATCCTGCAGCGCGGGCTGATCGACGAAAAGTTCAAGTGGTACCGGCATGCCGACATCGACTTCTCGTTCCAGGTCCGAGCGCTGGGCTTCACGGCGGTCCTCACGCCGGCACCGGCGACGCGACACACCCACCGCGCGTGGAGCGCGCTGGACGACGATGACCGCACGCGCCGCTCGAAGAAGAACTTCAACTGCTTCCTGGACCGGTTTCGGGACCGTCGCGACCTGCTCATCAGCAGCTAACCGGCACCACCCGCAGGGACCGGAAGAAACGTCCGAACGGGCAGGGGGAAATGTCCGAAGGGGTGTAACCTCGGCCGGCCGGTCAGCGTCGAAGGGAAAGCGACTGTGGTGGAAATACCGCCGGACCTCGTCGAAGCATGCCGTCGTGGTGACGCGAAGGCTTTCGAGTCCTTGGTTCGGTTGACGGAACGGCAAGTGTTCTCGCTGGTCTTCCGGATGGTGGGAAACCACGACGACGCGGCCGACGTGGCCCAAGAGGTCTACGTCAAGGTGTGGCGGTCCATCCGCAACTTTCGCGGCGACTCCGCTTTCACCTCGTGGCTGCATCGGGTCGCCAGCAATGCGGCAATCGAGTTCCTGCGCAAGCGGGGACGATTGGCAGAGCCGGTTGGACCGGAGCGAATGGCGGCAATGGAGCAACCCGGCGACGCCGAGATGCCCCAGGTCGAGCCGAGCGACGTCGAAGCGGCGCTTGCCCGGCTGCCGCCGGTTCATCGGGCCGGCCTGGTGATGCGGGAGCTGTACGGCATGAGCATTGAGGAGATCGCGAAGCAGATGGGAACAACGACCGGAGCTGCGAAGGTACGCCTGCACCGCGCCCGCCTGCGTCTTGCGGACGAGCTGCGCAACACCGGCGTCGTCGTGCCCATCAAGCGAGAGAAGAGGCCATCGTGATTTGCGAGCGCGTCCGCCCCTATCTGACGGCCCATACCGCCGGCGAGTCTGCCGTGCACACCGCGGCGTGGGTCCAGGCGCACCTGGACGGATGCGCCGAGTGCCGTGCGGTCGCCGGACGACACACCGCCGTCACGTCCGCGCTGCGCGCGGTCGCGCCCGACGACATCCAGCCTCCGGCCGGCTTCACCGATGCCGTCATGGCCAGGGTGTACGAACGTGAGTCCTACGCCGGCCGCCGAGTGCTGCCGTTGCCGCTTCTGCCGCCCGGTGATCTGGCGCGTATTCCCGGCGAGATTGCTCGCGCCGTTCAGGACAACCGGGAGGCGATCCTGTCGGCCGCCGGCACCGCCGCGATGGCCGCCGCCACCGCCTGGCTTGCCTGGCGGGCCGTCCGGTCGGTCCGTAGCCGGCCGCGCCGCGCCGCCCCCTTGCTCCGCGCCCAGCCGCATCAGGCCTGAAGTCCCAGGTCACACGGCCTGCGGGGCGCCGCTTTACACCCTTCGAACGTGGCTCGTATACTGACCGCCTGTTTGGCGGACGGGTTGTTTCCCCAGCCGCGGAGGGCCGTAGCTCAATTTGGCAGAGCGCTGGTCTCCAAAACCAGAGGTTGGGGGTTCGATTCCCTCCGGCCCTGCCAGTAAAGAGAAGCCGAAGGGAACCGTGCCGCGGGCCCAGGTCCGCGGCGCAATTGTGAGCAGAGCCAAGTCAAGCCGGCCCGCGACGCGGGTCGGAACGGGGGTTTGAAGGGAACGCGATGGTCAATCGAGCAACGAAGCGACTGATGGCCAAGCAGCAGCGCGCCGACGCGAAAGGCGCCGGCGGCGGTGGCGGCCGTGGCACGCGCGGTACCGGCGGCGGCGACGATTTCGATGAAGGTCGCCCGCGGCGCGGCGCCGGCCGTGAGCGCATCGAAAAGAAACGTACCCCGCCGCGGCAATTCCTCAGAGAGGTCCGGACCGAGCTGAAGAAGGTCGCTTGGCCGTCCCGCAAAGAGGTCGCGACCTACACGGTGGTTGTGCTCGTATCGGTGATCTTTGTGACGCTCATCGTGTTCGGGCTCGATTACGGCTTCAACCAAGTGGTCTTCCGCCTTTACTCCAACTAGAGATCCCGGGACAACCTCGAATGAGCGATTCGCCTTCCAACGGCCTGCGCGCCGACCGACCCGCCGACGACGAACCCGTCGTCGGTTCGACCAACGGCGACGGCGTCCCCGAAGAGGGCGACCAAGAGATCAGCGCCGAATCCACCTCGCCGGTGGCGCCCACCGGGAACGGCCGCAGCGGGCCGGATCCCGACGAAGAGCGGCAAATCCCCGAGGATCCCGAGCCGCCGGTCTACACCCCGAACGGAACCTCGTCGCCATCGGAGGATGACGCGGATGACCCAGATGTCCCGGGCCCGGCCGGCTCGATCGAAGACGCCGACGCGATCGCTGTGCTCGAAGACGACGCCGGTCTCGTCATGCTCGACGACGCTCCCGGCCCGGTTCACGTGGCCACTCAACCTCAGGCCGCCGACAAGCTCGAAATAGTCGAGCCAGAGGCGCCGCCCGCAGCACCCGAAGTCGTGACCGAACCGGCCGTTGCCGAACCCGAAACCGTTTCCGCGCCTGCCGTGACCGCGCTCGAGCCAAAGGCCGCGCCCGAGCCAAAGGCCGAGCCCGAGCCAAAGGCCGCGCCCGCGAAGAAGAAGGCCACCAGGAAGCGCGCGTCCGCGGTCGTCACCGCGCCCGCGCCGCTGCCGTCGATCGACGAGATGCTGGCCACGCTGGCCGCCAAGCCGGCCGAGCCAGAACCGGAGATGATCGCCGCGGCCGAAGAGGCCGGCGCCATCGTCGCGGAGGGCGCCGCACCGGTCGAGGGCGAGGAACCGGCTGCTCCCGTCGTTGTCGAAGAGTGGGTCCCGGGCGATTGGTTCGTCGTGCATACCTACTCGGGCTACGAGAACAAGGTGAAGACGTCGCTGGAGATGCGCGTCCACTCGATGAACATGGAAGAGAAGATCTTCGAGATCGTCGTTCCCATGGAAGACGTGATGGAGGTCAAGTCCGGCAAGAAGCAAGTCGTGCAGCGCAAGGTGTTCCCCGGCTATCTGCTGGTGCGGATGGAGCTGGACGACGACTCCTGGTACGTGGTGCGCAACACGCCGGGCGTCACCGGCTTCGTCGGATCCGGCACCAAGCCATGCCGCTGTAGGTTCGCGAAGTGGGCCAGCTACGTCCGCGGAATGGCGGTGGGGAAAATCCGAAGCCGA
>JBKKBA010000014.1:0-4281 GCA_046714275.1 Actinomycetota bacterium | reverse complement strand
GAGCTGGGTTTCGGCAACATCATGCGCGTGCCTCGCCTGGACAAGATCGTTGTCAATATGGGCTTGGGCGAGTCGCTGAAGGACGCCAAAATCCTGGACGGAGCGGTCAAGGACCTTGCGGTCATCACCGGTCAGAAGCCGCTGGTTACCAAGGCCCGCAAGTCGATCGCAAACTTCAAGCTTCGCGAGGGCCAGTCGATCGGCGCGAAGGTTACGCTGCGCGGGGATCGGATGTGGGAGTTCGCGGATCGGCTGTTGACGATTGCGCTGCCCCGTATCCGAGACTTCCGCGGCTTGCCCACCAAGTTGGATGGTCGCGGGAACTACACGTTCGGCGTGACCGAGCAGTTGATCTTTCCGGAGGTCGAATACGACCAGGTCTACCGGACCCGCGGCATGGACATCACGTTTGTCACCACCGCCCAAACCGACGACGAGGCCCGCGCCCTTCTGAAGGCGTTCGGGTTCCCCTTCAGGGAGCAATAGCATGGCAAAGAAATGCTTGGTCGAAAAGCAGCGGCGCACGCCGAAGTTCAAGTCACGTGCGTACAGTCGCTGCCAGCGGTGCGGGCGTCCGCGCGCGTACTACCGGAAGTTCGGGCTTTGCCGTCTGTGCTTGCGCCAGCTTGCGCATGCCGGCGAGATCCCCGGCGTGACCAAATCCAGTTGGTGATGCTGCTATGACCATGACCGATCCGATCGCCGACATGCTGACCAGGATTCGCAACGGCTCGACCGCGCACCACGATGTGGTTTCGCTGCCGTCGTCGAAGATCAAGGTCGGCATCGCCGACATCCTCAAGCGTGAGGGCTACATCAGCGACTTCAAGATCGAGCGGGGAGAGAAGGGTCCGGTTCTCCAGATCGAGCTGAAGTACGGTCCTCAGCGCCAGCGCACCATCCTTGGGATCAAGCGGATCTCCAAGCCGGGCCTGCGTGTGTTTGCGCAGCGCGACTCGATCCCGCGTGTGCTTGGCGGGCTTGGAATCGCGATTCTTTCGACGTCGACGGGACTTGTTACCGATAGGCAGGCCGCAAAGGCCGGCGTCGGTGGCGAGGTCGTCTGCTACGTGTGGTGATGATCAGATGAGCCGAATTGGACGCAAGCCGATCTTGATCCCTTCGGGGGTCGACATCAAGCTGGACGGAGCCCACATTGTGGTGAAGGGTCCCAGGGGAACGCTGCAGCGTGACTTGCATCCCGATATGCAGGTCAATATCGAGGAGTCGACGCTGACGGTCGAGCGCCCCAGTGAGGAGCGCGGGCACCGGGCCCTGCACGGCCTGACGCGAACGCTCGTCGCCAAGATGGTTCAGGGTGTCACGGAAGGCTTTACGAAGAACCTGGAGATCCAGGGTGTCGGCTATCGCGCTGCCGCCAAGGGATCCGACCTGGAATTCGCGCTGGGATTCAGCCATCCCGTCGTCGTCAAGGCTCCGGAGGGGATCACCTTCGAGGTTCCGGCTCCGACCAAGATTGTGGTCACCGGCCCCGATAAGCAGGCCGTCGGTCAGGTTGCGGCTAACATCCGCTCCCTTCGCCCGCCGGATCCATACAAGGGGAAGGGCATTCGCTACGCAGGTGAGGTCGTTCGCAAGAAGGCCGGAAAGGCGGCGAAGTAACGATGGATGCCAAGCTGAAGCTTCGCGCGCGAGTTCGCCGGCACCACCGGGTCCGCAAGGTCGTCTCCGGCTCCTCGGAGCGCCCTCGTCTGGCGGTGTTCCGCTCCAACCGTCACATCTATGCCCAGGTGATCGACGACATCGGCGGCCGCACGCTGGTCTCCGCTTCGTCGCTGAAGTTGTCGGTTGAAGGTGACAAGAAGGCAGCAGCGCGCAAGGTCGGCGAGGAGATCGCCAAGCGCGCCAAGGAAGCCGGTGTGTCGAAGGTCGTGTTCGACCGCGGCGGCAACCTGTTCCACGGCCGTGTCCGCGAAGTCGCCGAAGGCGCGCGCGGAGCGGGTCTCGAGTTCTAGGTCAAGGAGGGTTCTGTGGTCGAACGGCGCAGGTCAGGCGGGAAGGATGAGGATGCGGGACGGCCCGCGCTCGAAGAGCGCGTCGTCTCTATCAATCGCGTCGCCAAGGTCGTGAAGGGCGGACGCCGGTTTTCCTTCACCGCTCTGGTCGTCGTCGGCGACCGGGCAGGCAAAGTCGGGATCGGCTACGGCAAGGCGAAAGAGGTCCCCACGGCGATCCAGAAGGGCGTCGATATTGCTCGCCGGTCGATGTTCACGGTTCCGATGGTCGGCCAGACGATCCCCCACGAGGTTCTGGGGGAGCTGGGCGCCGGCAAGGTCATGCTGAAGCCGGCCTCCCCGGGAACCGGCGTTATCGCCGGCGGTCCGGTGCGGGCGCTCATGGAATGCGCCGGGATCTCCGACGTGCTCAGCAAGTCGCTGGGGTCCGGCAACTCGATCAACATCATCCACGCCACGGTCGAGGGTCTGCGCCGCCTGCGCCGGCCGCAAGAGGTGGCCGACGCGCGGGGCCTGGACATCCGGCGGGTAGCTCCGCGCAGGATGCTGGAGGCCGCCGGCATCTCCATCGACGCGATCGATCGGGCCGAGCGGCAGGACGCGGTCGCCCTGGATGTCCCGTTAAACGGCAGCGCCGACGTCGTCGTGGATGCCGCGGCGAACGGCGCTGCGACCCCGGCCGGGAGTGAAGGCTGATGGCCAAGCTCAAGGTAACGCAGACCCGAAGCGTGATCGGGACGACGCAGGACATGCGAGCAACGGTACGATCACTGGGACTTCACCGCATCCGCGATGAGGTCGTGGTGGATGACAAGCCGGAGATTCTTGGCATGATCAACAAGGTCAAGCACCTGGTAAAGGTGGAGGAGGTTCGCTCGTGAAGCTGCACCACCTGCGCCCCGCGCCGGGCGCCCATCGCGCGAAGAAGCGCTATGGACGCGGCGAAGGATCCGGCCACGGCAAGACGTCCGGCCGAGGCTCGAAGGGCTCGCGCGCGCGCGGGTCGATCCATCCCTGGTTCGAGGGCGGTCAGATGCCGCTGCAGCGGCGCATCCCGAAGCTCGGCGGTTTCACCAACACCAACCGCGTTGAGTTCCGGGAGGTCAACGTCGATCGCCTCAATGATTTCGCGTCCGGCTCCACGGTGACGCCCGGCGACCTGGCCGCCAAGGGCTTGCTCCGAAAGGGCAAGGCTCCGGTCAAGGTGCTTGGGCGGGGCGACATTTCCGTCGCGCTCACGGTGCAGGCGAACGCGTTCACCGCGTCGGCCCGTCAGAAGATCGAGCAAGCCGGCGGCCGCGCCGAGGTCCTTTAGAGGAGCCGCTATGTTCAGCGCCTTCCGAAACGCCTTCAAGATTCCGGATCTGCGCAACAAGATTCTGTTCACCTTGTTCGTCATCGCGCTCTACCGTTTCGGCTCTCACGTTCCCGTGCCGGGGATCGACTTTGACAAGGTCGAGGAGATCAAGCGGCAGGCCGAGACGGGCGGTGGGATCTATGCGCTGATCAATCTGTTCTCCGGCGGCGCGCTGACGTCGTTCGCCATCTTCGCGCTGGGCATCATGCCCTACATCACCTCGTCGATCATCATGCAGTTGCTGACCGTGGTGATCCCCCGTCTGGAGGCCTACCAGAAGGAGGGCGAGGCGGGGCAGAAGAAGATCACCAAGTACACGCGGTACATGACCGTCGTTCTGGCCCTTCTGCAATCGCTGGGCATTGTGGTGACGGCCAATAGCGGGCGGCTGTTCGGCCAGGGCATCCGCGACTTGTTCCCGAACCTCACACCGGGCAAGACCTTCCTGGTCGTGCTCACCCTGACAACCGGAACGGCCCTGATCATGTGGCTGGGCGAGCTGATCACCCAGCGCGGCATCGGCAACGGCATGTCGATCCTGATCTTCGCCTCAATTATTTCGCGCCTTCCTGCCGAGGGCTCTGCGATGTGGGCGAATGCCGGAAAGGCCAAGGCGATCACCTTCTTTGCCCTTGGTGTGTTGATCATCGTGGCGGTGGTCCTGGTGGAACAGGCTCAGCGAAGAATCCCGGTCCAATACGCGAAACGCGTAGTTGGACGCAAGATGTACGGGGGAACCTCGACCTATATCCCGCTGAAGGTCAACCAGGCCGGCGTCATCCCGATCATCTTCGCTTCGTCGCTGCTGTACCTGCCGGTGCTGGCATCGACGATCGTGGCGAATGCAGGCTTCCAGCGCTTCGTGAACCGATTCCTGGAGCGGGGGACCCATCCGGGCTACATCCTCACGTACTTCTTGCTGATCATTTTCTTCACGTATTTCTACAC
>JBKKBA010000013.1:0-6098 GCA_046714275.1 Actinomycetota bacterium | reverse complement strand
GCCTACGGGGCCGGAGCAGAGATTGGTCACATGATCCTGGATCCCGACGGTCCCGAATGCCCGTGCGGCGCGCGGGGGTGCTTCGAGCAACTGGCCAGCGGCAACGCAATCGGTCGGATCGCAAGAGAGCAGGTGACCGCCGGGGCGGCGGGATCGGCGGACCTTCTGACGAAGGCCGGAGGCGACGTTCAGGCGATCACCGGTGAAATGGTCGGCGACGCTGCGATCGGCGGCGATGCGTTTGCGGTGGCGGTGCTGGCTCAGGCCGGGCGGTTCTTGGGCGTGGGTCTGGCAAGCTTGGTGAACATCTTCGACCCCGAGCTGATCGTTGTCGGGGGCGGCGCCGGCGCCGGAACGGGGGAGCTGTTGCTTGTCCCGGCCCGAGCGGCGATGACGGAGTACGTGACGCTTCGCGAGCTGCGCGCACCGGTGCGAGTTGAGATCGCCGCGCTGGGCAACGACGCCGGCGTGATCGGTGCCGCCGATTTGGCTCGCCGCCTGACGGAATAACACGACGCTCCTTGGCGGTTGATACCCCCCGGGGGTATACTGAGGACAACGATGACAACGATCAAGACGGAACAGCAGCCGCAGGCGCCGGTCCTTGAGCTGGATCTAGAGGGCATGACCTGCGCATCGTGTGCGGCGCGCATCGAGAAGGTCCTGAAGCGCCAGCCCGGCGTCGCCGATGCCAGCGTCAACTTCGCCGCGGAGCGAGCCCGGGTTGAAGGGGATGCGCCTCTGGACGTGTTGATCCAGGCCGTCGCGAAAGCCGGCTACCGAGCCAGGCCGCGGCGCGCGGGAGCACCACCCGGTGAGGACGCTGCGGCCAAGGCGCTCCTGCGCCGCTTTATCGTCGCCGCCGTTCTCACCGCGCCGGCGATGGCGATCGCGATGGCCTTCGGGATGCAGCGGTGGGCGATGGTGGTCACCTGGGTGCTGATCACGCCCGTTCAATGGTGGGCCGGCTGGCCGTTTATCCGCAACGCCTGGCTGAACGCCCGGCACGCTCAGGCGACGATGGACACGCTGGTGGCGATCGGCACGCTGGCCGCGTACGGCTACAGCGTTTGGGCGACGCTGTCCGGCGCACACGACGTCTACTTCGAAACGGCCGGGACGATCATCACGCTGATCCTTTTGGGCAAGTACTTCGAGATCTCCTCGCGTGGACGCGCATCGGCGGCCATCCGCGCCCTGGCGGAGCGGGGAGCGAAAGAGGCGCGAGTTCTCCGCGACGGTCTGGAGGTCACCGTTCCGATCGACGAGCTGCAGCCCGGCGATCTGTTTATCGTGCGCCCGGGGGAGAAGATCGCGACCGACGGGATCGTGCGCGACGGCTCCGGCGCCGTGGACGAATCTCTGGTCACCGGCGAAAGCGTCCCGCGCGAAAAGTCGCCGGGGGACGAGGTAATTGGCGGCACCATCAACGCGCAGGGGCGTCTGATCGTCCAGGCGACGAAGGTGGGCGCCGACACTGCGCTGGCCCAGATCGCGCGCTTGGTCGAGGAGGCGCAGTCGTCGAAGGCACCGATCCAGCGGCTGGCCGATCGAGTCGCCGGTGTCTTCGTGCCGGTCGTTCTGCTGATTGCGGCGGGGACATTCATCGGCTGGCTGATCGCCGGACATGGGGTCGGCTCGGCGCTGGTTCCTGCTGTGGCGGTGCTGATCGTTGCCTGCCCCTGCGCGATGGGGCTTGCAACGCCGGCGGCCATCATGGTCGGCACCGCGCGCGGGGCGCAGATGGGCGCGCTGATCCGCGGCGGGGCCGTGCTGGAGCGCTCTCGCACGATCGACACCGTCGTCCTGGACAAGACCGGCACGATTACCGAGGGGAAGATGCGCCTGACCGACGTCGTGGCCGACACCTGGAACGGCGGGGCCGCCTCCGAAGAGGAGATCCTGCTGGCCGCCGCATCGGTGGAGCAGGCCAGCGAGCATCCGATCGCGGCCGCCGTGGTGCGGGCGGCGTCGGAGCGCGGCTTGACGCCGGAGGCGGTGCGCGACTTCGCAGCCGAGGGCGGCCGCGGCGCGCGCGGTGTGCTTGCCGATGGTCGCCTGGTTCTTGTCGGACGCCCCTCGTACCTGGCCGAGCACCATCTGATGTCCTGCACGGAGCTGGACGAGCGCCGCGGCAGCATCGAAGCTCAGGGCAAGACGGTCTTTGCCGTTGGATGGGACCGTCGGGTCCGCGGCCTGATCGCCGTCGCCGACACGATCAAGCCCTCCAGCGCCGCCGCCGTCGGCGCTTTGGGCGCACTGGGTGCGGAGGTCGTGATGCTGACCGGCGACAACCGCGCGACGGCCGATGCGATCGCGCGCCAGGCCGGGATCCGTCGCGTTATGGCCGAGGTCCTGCCGGCGCAGAAGGTTGAGGCCATCCGCGCTTTGCAGGCCGAAGGGCGTCGCGTCGCCATGGCCGGCGATGGCGTGAACGACGCGCCGGCGCTGGCGCAGGCCGATCTGGGCATCGCGATCGGCGGAGGTTCCGACGTCGCGATCGAGGCAAGCGACATCACGTTGGTCGGTGACGACCTGCTTGGCGTCCCCGGGGCCATTCGTCTGGCTCGCCGGACGTATCGCACGATCGTGCAGAACTTGTTCTGGGCCTTTGCCTATAACGTGGCCCTAGTGCCGCTGGCCGCCTGGGGCAAGGTCAACCCAACCCTTGCCGCCGCCGCGATGGGCTTTTCCAGCGTCTCGGTCGTCACCAACGCGTTGCGTCTGCGGCGCGTCCGCCCCTACCTAATTCAGGAGATGGAACGATGAGCATGGAACGAGTCACGATGAAGATCGACGGGATGACCTGTGGGGGATGCGAGTCCAGCATCAAGACGGCGCTGGAGCGCTTGGACGGCGTCCAGGTTCTTGAAGCCTCCCACGAAGAAGGCACCGTGGAGTTGTTCTACGACTCGGATCGCGCCGGCCGCGACGACCTGGTGGGCGCCGTCGAAGAAGCCGGCTACGACGTCGCCGCCGTTTAAGGTGCTTCCAGGGTGCGGATGGGATCTCCTTTGCGGATGACACCTTCGTCCAAGATCTGGACGCGCAAGCCGCCGCGGTGCGACAGGCTGGTGCGGATGCCGGGTCGCTCCGTCGTCGTTTCGAGGTAGTTGCACGGCTCGCACAGCTTGACGCCGTGGACGCGCACGTCGCCGACGGTAAAGTCCTTGCCGACCAGATGGTTCAACGCGACACCGCGCGTGACGATGTTGCGGCGCGTCTCGCCCGGCGCCAGGTGCATGTCGTAGTCGCGAGCCAGGGCCTCGATCGCTTCCGCCTCGATCAGCGTCAGCTCACGCGCCCCCGGCTTCTTCGAGAACTGGCCGGTCCCTTGGAAGTAGCGGTCGCCCTCAAGGCCTCTGCCGGGAATCGCTCGCGCTTCGGGCGTTTCGGTCAGCAGACCACCGGTCGACTCCGCGACGAAGATTCCTTCGACGTGACCCATGCAGGCAACGATACCAAGGAAGACCGCGCGCGGGGGTCCATGTCCGATCAGGATCGGGCAGCCGCCTGCCCGTACAATGCCTGCCCATGAGCCGTCGAAGAGTCGTCATCATGGGCGCCGCAGGGCGCGATTTCCATAATTTCAACGTTGTGTACCGCGAAGATCCTTCGGTCGAGGTCGTCGCGTTCACCGCGACCCAGATCCCTTATATCTCTGGGCGGCGGTATCCGGCGTCGCTGGCAGGCCCCAACCACCCCGATGGCATTCCGATCGTGGACGAGTCGGAGATGCCGGCGCTGGCCGCCAAGGCCGACGAGGTCGTCTTCTCGTATTCCGACGTCACGCACGAGCACGTGATGCACGCGGCCTCCGCGGTTCTGGCCGCGGGGGCGAACTTCACGCTGCTGGGACCACGCTCCACCATGCTGAGTGCGACCGTCCCCATTGTCGCCGTGTGCGCGGTGCGAACCGGCGCCGGGAAGTCGCAGACGACGCGTCGCGTGCTTCGCCTGCTGCTGGATGCCGGCAAGCGCGTCGTCAGCGTGCGTCACCCGATGCCCTACGGCGATCTTGAGGCGCAGCGCGCCCAGCGGTTCGCCAGCATGGCCGACATGGACGCGGCGAAGGTCACGGTCGAAGAGCGCGAGGAGTTCGAGCCGACGATCGAGGCCGGCGGGATCGTCTACTGCGGCGTGGACTATGCCGACATCCTGGCTCAGGCCCAGCAGGAGGCCGACGTCGTCATCTGGGACGGGGGAAACAACGACCTGCCGTTCTACGCGCCCGACATCCACATCACCGTCGTGGATCCGCTGCGCGTCGGTCATGAATCGCGCTACCACCCCGGGGAGGCAAACGCGCGAATGGCCGGCGTGATCGTCATCAACAAGATCGACACGGCGACGCCCGAGCAGGTCGCCCAGATCGAGCAAAACGTGCGCGCCCTGAACCCAAGCGCAACGATCGTCAAGGCTCGTTCGCCGATCACCGTGGACGATCCTTCCGCGCTGGCCGGCAAGCGCGTTCTGGTCGTCGAGGACGGTCCGACGCTCACCCACGGCGAGATGAAGTACGGGGCAGGCGTCGTGGCGGCGGAGCGCGCGGGGGCGGCCGAAATCGTGGACCCGCGGCCGTATGCAGTCGGCTCGATCAAAGAAACATTCGAAAAGTACCCGAACGTGGGGGCGCTTCTGCCGGCGATGGGCTACGGCGATGCGCAGCTTGCCGATCTGGCGGCGACCATCGAGGCGACGCCGGCCGACGTCGTCGTGATCGCAACCCCGGTGGACTTGCGCCGACTGGCTCATTTCGACAAGCCGTCGGTTCGCGTGTCCTACGATTTGGAGGAAGAGGGATCGCCGACGCTGGCCGATGTGCTTGAGCCGCTCACCCGGGGCTCATGAGCCGGCTTCCGCGGAGGTAGAACGATGCGCGCCGTCGTCGCTTTGGGCGGCAACGCGATCCTGCGTCATGGACAGCGCGGCACGGCCGCCGAGCAGAAGAGCGCCTTGACGTTCGCGTCGGCCGGCCTGGCCGAGCTTCACCGGCGGGGAATCGACCTGGTGATCACGCACGGCAACGGCCCCCAGGTAGGGCAGTTGTTGTTGCAGAACATTGCCGCGCAACGCCGGACTCCGCCGATGCCCCTGGACGTGCTGGGTGCCGAATCCCAAGCAGAGATCGGCTATCTGTTGCAGCAAGCCCTTGGTCCGGCCGTCGCTCCGCAACCGGTGGTCACGGTGGTGACGCAGACGGTCGTCGATGCCACGGATCCGGCCTTTGACAATCCGTCCAAGCCGATCGGGCCGTATCTGCTGGCGCCCGCGGCTAATGCGCTGAGGGCGCAAGGCATCCCCGTCGCGCGCGACGAGGTACGCGGCGGCTGGCGGCGCGTGGTGCCGTCGCCGCGGCCGATTCGCTTTGTAGAGGAGGCCGCCATCGTTGCGCTGGTGGCATCCGGCGCGATTCCGATCTGTGCCGGAGGAGGCGGCGTTCCCGTCGTCGCCGAAGACGGCGGCTATCGCGGCGTTGAAGCCGTCGTTGACAAGGATCTGTCGGCTGCGGTGCTGCTCCGAGCCGTGGAAGCGGACGCCCTGGTGATCCTGACCGACGTCGAGCACGTCTTGGTGCACCGGGGCACCGATGCAGAACGCAGCGTGGGGCGGATGACGGTGGCCGAAGCCCAAGAATGGCTGGAAGCGGGACAGTTCCCTCCCGGATCGATGGGGCCCAAGGTCGAAGCGGCGATTCAGGCGGTGCAGGGTGGCGCGCGCGCGATCATCACGTCGCTGGAGTCCGTCGCCGATGCAATCGACGGCGCTGCGGGTACAGAGATCGTGTAATGCGTATTCTGACCTACAACATCCAAGGCGCGGCTCGCGGGCTGGAGGCCCTGTGCGGCGCCATCCGCGACATCGCGGCCGACGTTGCCTGTCTGAACGAAGTCCATCAGAAGCAACTGAGCACGATCGAGCGCCTGACCGGGCGCCGCGCCATCTTCGGACCGTCCCGGCGTATCGGCTTGCTGGGCCGGTTCGGCAATGCCGTGATGGCGCGGGAGCGGCCGCGCCTGGAACGGCTGGTGCGGTTGTCGGGCGATCCCGGTTTGGAACCACGTTCGCTTCTGGTGACCCACGCGGCAGGTCTGTTC
>JBKKBA010000012.1:0-6405 GCA_046714275.1 Actinomycetota bacterium | reverse complement strand
CATCGGGGCGATCAGCATCGGGACGGCGCCTTCCTCACCAACGGCCCCCCTGGACACACCGGCGTTCCCGCAACGGCCGATCATCGATGATCAGGGTCATGGAACCGGAGTTGCCAGCGTTTCGACCGGCTATCGGCACGGCACCTGTGAGCAATGCTTGCTGGTCGTCATCGAAGGAACCAATGCGGGCGTCGCATGGGCTGCATCCCAGCCCTGGATCGACATCATCTCGAATTCCTACGGCCCAACCGCAAGCCTTCCGATCGGGAATAGTCACGAGGTGTCTCGAGCTGCATACCGAGCCGGCAAGAGCGTCCTGTACTCCGCTGGGAACGGGATGTCCGGAACCGGGCTCGTCCCCGACCGCAACCCCAGCTTCACCCGGCCGACCAGCGGTCCGTCATGGGTCGTGACGGTGGGAGCCGCCAGCCCGCGCAACGACAAGGACCATTCGTGGCACGGGATCCCATCGGACGTGATTTCCTACGGCAGCGCGTATCCGGCCGCCGCCTCCGATGGCATTTCGTCCGAACAGACCTTCTCCGGTACCTCATGCGCGACCCCGATCACCGCCGGTGTCGAGGGCGCGCTCCTGCTGCACGCGCGGCGCGCGCTGGGCGACGTAGAAGAGGGAACGACCGGTGGAGCGATCGCAAGCGTTGCCGGCGCGCCGGTGCTTCCGTCGGCCGGACCCCTTGCCGACGGGCAGTTGTCGCGCGACGAGCTGGAGCAGGTCTTGCTCAAGACCGCCATCCCAACGACGCTCGATCCGAATGCACGGCTTGAGCCGACGACGGTTCCCGGGACGCCGGTCGGCTTTCTTAGCGAGGGCTATGGACTGGTGAACCGCCGCTCGCTCGCGGCCGGAGTTGCCGTTCTTGACGGCACAACGGCTCTGCCTGAGCGACCGCAGGAAGATGCCTGGATCGCCGCAACCGACCAGATCCGGGACGCACTTTGGGGTGAGCCATAAGCGATGATTAGTTGCTCAATCGGTGACGAAGACGATCGCCTGTAGTTCGAGGTTGGGCTGAGAGCATTTCGGGCAAGGAGGCCGCGAAATCATCGATCCAGCGCCGCTGCTCGTTCGTCTCTGGAACGGCCATGCCCCTGGCTGCCCCAACGGCGTTCACTGCCGTCGCGGAATCCTCGCCGCTTGATATCAGGATTCCGGCCGCGACGATGGCTGAACGCCCAATGCCCTGCCTGCAATGGATGGCCACGTTCTTGCCGCCTTTCAATGCATCAACCAGATCCGCAGCAAGGTCGAGCATCTGTTCGCGGGACGAGGGAACCCCTCGATCGGCGATCGGAAGCGAGTGGAATACAAGCCCTGCCGCGGCAGCAGCGTTGGCTTCTTCCTCAAGGCTCAGATCTGCCGCTTCAGCGGGCTCGAGCAGAGACACAAGCGCAGCGATCCCAGCATCAACTAGGGCTGTCATTTCGTCCTCAAGCCATTCGCCCCCTCGCGGGCGAGGGACAATAGCCAGACGACCAGGCCATCGACCTGGGATCCAATAAACCTTCGTTCTCAACGATCTACCCCGAGGCGTCGCTTGGGAGCATCCGGGTGCAAATTCTGGAGTGGTGGTTGTTCCAAGGTGCACGCTCCTACTTTACGTTGGAATAACAAGGTAGCTCCCTCCGGTGACAGACCTGGCCACCGCCAACCCGGCAATTTCAAGCGGTGAAGCCGGGCTGAAGCTGGCCGTCTCCTAACCGAGACGGTGGCCGGGGCTTCAGTCCCCCCACGGGTGCCTGCCGATCTTGCATCTTTTGCTGAAGCGCGTAACGCTATTGGGGAATCCTTGACTATCAGTCTAAGGATTGGTCGAGGGTCCGGAGCCGCGTTTCCCGGACCGTGATTCCGTAGACGCGATAGGGGGAGCCATGAAGGACACTGCTCAGAAGATCCAGACCCTGCTTCCGTCCATCAAGGACCGCCGGGAGGAGATCGAGAAAGCTCGTCGTCTCCCAGCGGATCTTGCCGCGTCGCTGCAGGCGACCGGCGTGTTTTCCCTTACCGTTCCGAAGTCGCTGGGTGGGCAAGAGGTCACGCACGCAGACTGCATGCGCGCGATCGAGACCGTTGCCGCAGCCGACGGCTCGACCGGCTGGTGCGCGATGATCGGCCAGGGGATCTTCGGTGGGATGATGGACGAGTTGGGCGCGAAAGAGGTTTTCGCCGACCCCACCGCACCGGTCGCCGGCGTAGCCGGCCCGATGGGGCAGGCAGTCCGGGTCGATGGCGGGGTTCGCGTGACCGGCCGGTGGGCGCCGGCCAGCGGCATCGACCATAGCAACTGGGTGTGGGGCGGGTGCATGGTCTTCCAGGACGGCGCTCCCAAGATGACCGAGCACGGCCCCGAGATCATCCACGTCTTCGCCCCAAAAACCGACGTTGAAGTTCACGACACGTGGCACGTGAGCGGTCTCTGCGGAACCGGCAGCAACGAATTCCGCGCCACGGACCTTTTTGTGCCCGATCACTTGGTGTGGAGCCTGTTCGATCCCTCGAACCACCGCCCCGAGCCGCTGTATCAGATGCCGGTCGTCGGGAGCTTTTCCTCGATGGTCGCCGCCGTCAGCCTGGGCATCGCGCGCGCCGCTTTGGACGAGGTCACGACCCTTGCCGCGACCCGCGTTCCGCCGATGAGCATGGCTCCGCTCGCCGACAATGCCTACGCGCACCTTGAGCTGTCCCACGCAGAGGTCGCGCTTCGGTCTGCTCGCTCGTTCCTGTTCGAGATCGTCGAAGAGATCTGGCAGGCGCTGTCCGCCGGAACTACGTTCACGCCGCAGCAGAATGCCTTTCTGCGGACCGCGGCGACGAACGCAGTCGAGACGGCGGCAAGGGTTGCGCAGACGGCGAACCGGCTGGGCGGCTCCGGCGCGATGTACACCGGATCGTCGCTGCAACGTCACGCGCGCGACGCCGAGGCCATCACGCATCACTTCGTCGTGAACCAGGACTCGTGGGAGCAGGCAGGTCGCGTTCTACTGGACCGCCCGGTGACCGTCCCGCTGTTCTAGGCGGTTCATGGCGTGCCGGGGTGCCGGGGTGCCGCCAGATCCTCGCCTTGATGCGGGGGCCGGCCCGGATTAGCAGGCGGCCGCGATGCGAAGCGCTTCGCACACTTCGTGCATCTTGGCCGAAGACAGGCGAGTGATCCGCTGCGTGCACAACGACTTGCGAATCGCCGTCACGTTGTCGAGCGTCAAGACGCACGGAGCCGGCATCCCGTCGCTCCGACCGAGTGGCACCTCGGTTGGTATCTCGCGAATCGTGCGCGTACACGGAATGGCCAGGAGCTTCGTCAAGACTCCAACAGCTTCGCTGCGCGTCAAGATCAGGTAGGGCCGCGGATCAGCGTCCGGTTCCTCTACCCACCACACTTCGCCGCGCGCTACCACGGAGGGAGTCCCGCTTTTCGTTCCTCGGCATCCAGCCCTCGCGCCAGCTCTCGGGCATGCGCATCAACCTGGGCAGAAAGGTCACCCCACTCATCGGGAGTCTCTTGAGGAATCCTTGTGTACCCCTCGACGATCGCTCGCGTGATTGCCGCCTCCGTTGAAGCGTCTAGATGGGCCTCGACCGCCTCGCGGATCAGGGCGGAGCGCGATACCCCTCGCCGTGCCGCCTCGGTATCCAATCGCGCACGGATCTCGTCTGTGAGCTGAACGATCGTCTCCGCACGAGCCATTGGCCTAGCATATGCCAATGGTACCCGGCAGTCCAGGCCCGGCAGTCCAGCCCCGGCAGTCCAGCCCCGGCAGTCCAGCCCTTACGTGTGCCACTCGGCCAGCAGCTCTTCTTCGCGCTTGGGGTCTAGGCCGGCTTTCCTTGGCTCGTCCGGTCGGGTGCGATCCCATGCCAGGGTGTCCCGCGCCGTGTCCACCAGCGGACGAAACGTCAGGCCGGCTTCCAGCGCGCGCGAGTTGTCAACATCCATGATCCCCGCGTGCTCGCCATCCGAGGGAAGCCACACCGGCAGTTCGGTCCATGGTTGCACGCCGCGTTCCAGCAAGAACGACTCTGGGACCCACTCGATCGCTGTGCCTGGGGGCACGCCGCCCGCGTCCGAGGCTGCCGCGTCGATACAGTCGGCGATCATCTCATCCATCGTCAGTCGGTGCTCGGGCCCTGTCGCGTTGAACGCTCCGGCGATGCCCTCCTCCAGCAGATGCACAATCCATACCGCTAGGTCTCGTGCGTCGATGACCTGTACGTCGCGATCCGGCGGTCCGGGCGCCAGGATCCGGCCTCCGCGCGCCGCGCGAGCCGGCCAGTAGGTGAACCGGTCGCTGGGATCGTGCGGCCCCACGATCAGTCCGGGACGGATGATCAGTGCATGCTCGCCGAAGGCCTTCCACGCCTCTCGCTCGCACAAAACCTTGAGCGCGCCGTACTGCTCGGGGTCGTACTCTTCGGTCAGAGAGGACGTTAGGTCGGCCAGCAGCGCGGTCTCGTCGAAGCCTCCGACGTCCAGCCTGGCGTAAGCAGAGATGCTGGAGATGAAGCAGTAGTGCGCCGCATCCACCGCGCGCGCCGCCAGCCGTACCGCCGACGGGTGGTAGCCGCTGGGGTCCAGGACCGCGTCGAACTCGCGTCCCCGGATCGGGGCAACATCTACCGTCCGATCGCCCTGTAGCTTTTCAACCTCCGGGAACAGCGAAGGGTTGGTTTGGCCGCGGTTGAACAGCGTCACCTGGTGACCGGCGTCCAGCGCGGCCTGGGTGAAGTGCCGCCCCAGAAAGACGGTTCCCCCAAGCACCAAAATCTTCATTCACAACCCTCCGCAAGCGCGAGGGGGACACTCTATAACCGGAGAACGAACTGGCCCGGCGCGGCGCGAATCGTTCAGCGCGTCGTGGCCACGTCGTTGTGGCGGGCCTCCGACGACGACGACGCCGACGCCGCGCGCACATGGTGGGGGTCCTGCCGGTGGCCGTCGGCGTACAGCGCCAGTGCCGCCATCGTGCTGAGCATCGAAACGATCGCCATCCACAGCATGGTCGCCTCCCTGCCGGATTTCCTGCCTAATTTCAGTTCGGCACCGCTTTCACCCAACTTGAACGACGATCCACCGAATTTGCTTCACCCGGAATCGCCGGCCGTCGGCCACGCCCGGCCGATCCCTCGCCACCTCTTCCGTCCGGCCGATCCCTCGCCACCTCTTCCGTCCGGCCTGTCCCCTTCGGTTACCCCACCACCGCAGTCACCCGCTCCCGCTTCGGCCGCCCCGCTCCCGTTTCCGCCACTCCTCCGGCTGGCCCCCGGCCGCCCCCTGGGGCCGCGGTTATACTTCGCTCGCTCCGGGCGGGCCGAAAGACGCGCGGACGGCGCCCCACGGGCGCTTGTGGCGATTGACAAACAGGGAGTGGTGGTTGGAGCCGACGCGGGAAGCCATGCGTCCGCTGCTGGATCTGCAGCGGGTGGACAGCGCTATTGACCGCCTTCTGGCTCGACAGGCAGAGCTTCCCGAGCAGCTTGAGCTTGATCGGCTGACGGTCGAGCTGGAGCAGGCCGGCAAGACCGACGCGGAGAGCGAGCTTGCCTTCGGAGCCGTGGCGCGCGACGTTGCGAAGCTGGAGGCTGAGGTTGCCTCGCTGGAAGGCAAGATCGATCACGAGTCCAAGCGCCTGTACGGCGGCGAGGTTTCAAGCCCGAAAGAGCTGACCAGCATCCAGGCCGAGCTGGACGGGCTCCGGCGCCGCAAGAGCCACATCGAGGACCAGTTGCTGGACCTGATGGAGCGCCGTGAGGCCGCTGAGAAAGATCGCACGGAGAGCAAGGAACTGACCGTTTCGCTGCAGCAGCAACTTGCGGCGGCCACGGTTGCGCGCGACGACGCCGCGACGCACATCGGGGTGGAACTGGAGGACCTGAAAGCCGAGCGCGAAAAGATCGTGCCGATGATTCCGGAAGAGGCGCTGGAGCGCTACGGGGAGATCCGGCCGAAGCGCGAAGGGGTCGCCGTGGCCGCGCTGGAAGGCGGCGTGTGCCGCGGGTGCATGGTGTCGCTCTCGCCGATGGCGCTGGATGAGATCCGCCGCAGCGACGAAGCCCTGATTCGTTGCGAGAACTGCCGCCGCATGCTGGTCATCGCCTGATGGCCGCGACGGCCGCGACGGCCGAGGTGGTCGTCTACACCGACGGAGGTGCTCGCGGAAATCCCGGCCCCGCGGGGATCGGCGTTCATATGACCACCACGGCAGGTCGCACGCTGGACCAGATTGCCGAAGCGATCGGGCACGCGACGAACAATGTTGCGGAATACACGGCGGTGATCCGAGCCCTGGAGCGTGCGCAGGAGATGGGCGCGAAGCGCGTGCAGGTGCGCGCCGACTCGCTGCTGGTGGTCGAGCAGCTTCGCGGCGTCTACAAGGTCAAGAATCCGATGA
>JBKKBA010000011.1:0-2628 GCA_046714275.1 Actinomycetota bacterium | reverse complement strand
GGCAGACGCACACCGTTCCCGAAGATCAGGCGCGGCGGCGCACGCTGGCTCGCGCGATGGGGTTCCGGGACTCGGGGACGCAGACGGCGCTGGAAGGCTTCGATACGGCATGGCGCGACATTCAAGCTGTCGTCCGGCGCATTCACGAAAAACTCTTCTACCGGCCGCTTTTGGAGCGGTTCGCGCAGGCGCCGGCGCTGGCGCCGGATGCGGCGCAGGAACGCCTGGAGGCCTTGGGCTTCCGCTCGCCGGGGCGCGCGCTGAAGTTCCTGGGGGACCTGACGGCCGGCCTGTCGCGTCGCTCGCAGCTGATGCGCACGCTGCTGCCGGTGATGCTTGATTGGATGAGCGACTCGCCGGATCCGGATCTTGCGGTGTCGAATTTCCGCGACGTTGCTCTCAGTGTTGGCGGCAACCCGGCGGCGCTGGCCGCGCTCCGCGACTCGCCCCCGGTCGTCGAGCTGCTGTGCCGTGTGATGGGAACGTCACGGCTGCTGGCGGAAGCGCTGCAGCACACGCCGGAGTTCGTTCCGGCGCTGGCCGAGCCGAAAGCCTTGGCTCGGAAAAGTCGCGAACGGTTGATGGCCGAAGCGGCGGATCACGTTGAGTGGCGCGGGGATCCCGACGCTCGCGACGCGGCGATCCGGCGTCTGAAGCGGCGCGAGTTGTTGCGCATCGCGTCGCGCGACCTGGCCGGTGGCGCCTCGCCCGAAGAGATCGGCCGTGAGCTTTCCAACCTGGCCGAGGCCGCGCTGGAGGCGGCGCTCGGCTCGCTGTACGAGGAGCACGTCCCGCCCCCGGGCGCGCGCTTCGCGGTGATCGGCATGGGCAAGCTTGGTGGCGAAGAGCTGGGCTACGCCAGCGATATCGACGTGATGTTCGTCTACGACTCACCCGATGAAAAGGCTGCGCACAAGTGGGGAACGATCCTGGCCGAGGGGATATTGCAGCGCCTGGCGGCGACGACCGAAGAAGGCCAGGCCTTCCCGGTGGACGCGCAGCTTCGGCCTGAGGGCAAAGACGGTCCGCTTGCCCGGTCGCTGCCGGCGTTCCGCTCGTACTACGAGCGATGGTCCAAGACGTGGGAGTTCCAGGCGCTGATCAAGGCGCGCTTCGTCGCCGGCGACCCCATGCTGGGCCAGCAGTTCCTGGATCTGATCCGGCCCTTCGTGTATCCCGACGCGCTACCTCCCGAGTCGGTTCGCGAGATCCGCTCGATGAAGGCTCGCATCGAGCGCGAACGCCTGGGTCCACGCCAGGACCCCCGCACACAGATGAAAGTCGGTCCCGGCGGAACGATCGACGTTGAGTTCACGATCCAGTTGCTGCAACTGATGAACGGAGCGCACGCGCCGTCGCTGCGGGTGCAGGGCACGATCCCGGCGATCGTCGCCGCGGCGGAACGACAGATGCTGACGATGGAGCAAGCACGCTGGCTGGTCGATGCGTACCGTTTCCTGAGCCGAACGCGCAACACGCTGTACCTGGTGCGCGGGCGCGCGCTGGATGCTCTGCCGGCCAAGCCCGAAGAGACCGAGGTGCTTGCGCGCGCGCTTGGTTACCCGGGTCCGGGCGCTCGCGTGGCGTTCATGGAGGACTACCGCCGCGTCACACGCCGGGCCCGGCAGGTGTGTGAAGACGTCTTCTATGGGAAGAAATCATCACGTTGAAGAAGTCGACGGCGGACCTAGACACGGAAGGATCGAGCCACATGAGCGGCCATCACGTTGAGGTGGACGGACGGATGATCTTCGTTCGCAACAGGGGCAACGGAGCCCCGGTTGTCTTACTGCACGGCTTCCCCCAGACCGGGGAGGCATGGACGAAGGTTGCCGACAAGCTATCCGGGCGGAACCGCGTGATCGTCCCCGACCTGCCCGGTTACGGCCGGAGCGACGCGGCGTCTTCCGCGGACGCCGGTGATGTGGCCCGGCTGTTGTTCCGCGCGATCGAGGCCGCCGGAGCCGACAAGTTCGCCTTGGTCGGTCACGACTGGGGCGGCTCGATTGCGTTGCGAATGGCACTGCAGGCACCCGAGCGGGTTGAGCGGCTGGTGGTCGTCAACGCGCCCTTCCGCCACTTGGACCTGTTGCGGGGCGCGCACATGCTGCTGTTCAACGTTCCGCTGCTTCCCGAAGCTGCGCTGGGCATCCTGGGCCGCCGCCTGGTGCCGCTGATGATCAAGGCTGCGTCAAAAAAGCGCGATGCCTTCGACGACGAAGCGATGCGCGGCTACGGCGAGGCTTTCGCCGACTTCGGGCGAGCCCGCAGCGCGCTGGCCTACTACCGCACCACGACGCGCGCGCTCGTCCGCAAGCAGGCCGGCGCGTTGGTGCCGTTCTTTGGCTCCGCCCGGCCGTTGGGCACGCCGCGTCCGATCGAGGTGCCGACCCTGATCGTGTGGGGAATGAGCGATCCGATCATGCCGGCGTCTTTGATCCCGACGATCGAGCGGGACATCCCCGGCGCGCAGGTCCTGCGTTTGCCCGACGTCGGGCATTTCGTTCCTGAGGAAGCGCCCGATGAGCTGGCGCACGGGATCGACGAGTTCCTGATGCAGCCGGCTCGGTAACAACGGGGAAGGTAGCGGCGGCTGGGGTCTGGGTCGGGGGTTTCGTCGCACTGGAC
>JBKKBA010000010.1:0-9649 GCA_046714275.1 Actinomycetota bacterium | reverse complement strand
CTTTCGTGCGACCGTTCGAATCCAGAACCTCCAGCCCGACCATGTTGTCATCGACGATCTTGCCGATCGGAAGGAGGCCTTTCGGGGTCGACACCAGAGCATCCCACGGCTGACACGCCGAGCACTGCGGGTTCGGCTCGCTGCCGACGTTGAACCAGACCGGGGAGTTGAACGAGGCTTTCTGCGTGACCAGGATGAGCTTCAGCTCCGCGCTGAACGTGTCGCGGTCCGCTTCGGTGGCGAAGTAGCCGTCCTTCCATCCCCAGCCGGTGATGGTGTCGGCGACCCGGTCGATGAGCTGCCGCACCGAGCGTTCGCGCTGCGGGCTGCCGAGCGGGCCGCGGAAGTACTTCTGCGCCACGATGTTGGTCGCGTTGACCGACCAGGTCGTCGGGAACTCCACGCCGCGCTGCTCAAAGGCGTTGCCGCCATCTTTGAAATTCGGGAGGATCGCGTCGCGCACGTCCCAATCGATCTGCTCGTAAGGATGCACCCCATCCTTCGAGAAGTACCGCTTCACGCTCAGCCCTTTGTTCAGCGCCCGGTCCGTCTTGGCCACGACCGTCTCCCCTTCCGTTGCTCGCCTGTCCACCCGGAATAGTGCTTCCCGCGTCGCGCGGCCCCGGCTCTGCCGCGCGCACCCGGCCCCTTGCTAGCCCCCGGGCCCCGCCGACTGCTTGGGCGGAGTCCGCTTCTGCAACATCTGGCCAACCTCGCGTTCGAAG
Source organism: Actinomycetota bacterium (assembly GCA_046714275.1). Classification (GTDB taxonomy): domain Bacteria; phylum Actinomycetota; class AC-67; order AC-67; family AC-67; genus JBKKBA01. The sequence goes on along the minus strand of JBKKBA010000010.1, from coordinate 8,924 downwards.
TCGGTCAGCTCTTGGAAGTCCTTGTAGACCGAGGCAAAGCGGATGTAGGCGACCTCGTCCAGGTCCCTCAGCCGATCCAGCAACGCCAGCCCGATGTCCTGGCTGGACACTTCGGCAAGGCCCGGACCCCGCATGGTTTCCTCGATCTCGTCGGCCACCCGCTGAATCTCCTCTTCGTCCACCGGACGGTTCACGCACGCCTTGCGCAGACCGTCCAGCACCTTCGCCCGGTCGTAGGGCACCTGCCCTCCCGACCGCTTCACGACCCGAAGCGGTAAAGCATCTGCTCGCTCGAAGGTCGTGAATCGTCGCCCGCACGCCAAGCATTCGCGCCTTCGACGGATCGCCTCCCCTTCGTCGGCCATCCGCGAATCCACAACCTTGTCATCCAGCGCCTTGCAGTACGGGCACCGCACTCAGAACCCTTCCCGCGGTCCCCAGCCCCTCACTAGATCCAGACACGATCCAGACACTAGATCTAGGGCGTGGGGAAACCAAAACACAACATCTTGTGGTGTGCTGGCACAGTATCACACTACATAGGGTCATTCAAGGAAGGTGGAAGCGTCGGGTTCAGGCAGGTCAGCGGGCCGGCAAAAGGAGCCGCTGACCTGGTCTAATGGCCCCGCCGGGAAGACGGTTGGCCCGGCGAACGCGGTCGATCGCTTCACGTGGATCGACCCGAGGGTAGGCGCCCTTGACGATCCCCCACAGGGTCTCTCCCGACTTCACGACGTGAACCGAGCCGCGAAATGGGGCCGGGTGGTTCTGCCTGGCGGTAACGTTGGCGGCCCCCGTGATGAGGATTCCAACTGCTAATACGATCGCAATCCAGATGCGTCTCATCTGCACTCACTCCCATCGACAGCCCGTCTGATCGGACACCCAGAACCCTACGCGAGGGCACCGACAGGAATCGAACAGTCGTTCGCGGCAAATGTCAAGAGAAATGTCGAACAGATGTTTGCCATCGTCCCCAAGTCGTGATACGGTCCCACTTAACTCGAACGCATGATCGATACGAATAGGAGGGGTACACATGACTCAGCCGACCAAGCTCACCAAGCTGACCAAGCGCCAGCGGGCCATCCTTGAATACATCCTTGCCATGAACGAGAAGCGCGGCTATCCACCGTCCGTTCGTGAAATCGGCGATGCCGTGGGGCTGGCTTCGCCGTCCAGCGTCCACTCGCAGCTCACGACGCTGATGGAGCGCGGCTACCTGGCCAAGGATGCGACCAAGCCCCGGGCGATCCAGGTCCGGATCGACGAAACCGGCATGCCCATCTCCAACACCCCGGTCGAGCACATCCCGCTGCTGGGCATCATCGCCGCCGGCGGCCCGATTCTGGCCCAGGAGAACTTCGAAGAAACGCTCCCCTTCCCGCGCCACCTGGTCGGCTCGGGAACCCTGTTCGCCTTGCGCGTCCGCGGCGACTCCATGATCAACGCGGGCATCCTTCCGGGCGACCTGGTCATCGTGCGTCAGCAACGCGACGCCGACAACGGAGAGATCGTCGCCGCGATGGTCGGTGACGACGAAGCGACGGTGAAGCGCCTTTCGCGCAAGCGCGGCAAGGTCATCCTGATGCCGGAGAACGACAAGTACGAGCCAATCGAAGCCGAGAACGTTCAGATTTTGGGGAAGGTCGTCGCGGTGTTTCGCGCTCCTGCTTAAGCCCCCGGCGTTCCCGCGGGAACGTCAGAACACTAGGCAGCGACATCGACGAGCCGGTCACCCGCCTAGACAGCCCGGCGTTCCCGCGGGAACGCCGGGCTGACCATCACTTTTCGTGAATGACACGAGCAGCAGCCGGTAGCTCGACTATGTAGCGCTCAAGACGGCTGAGCTGATCGGCGTGCAGGCGGGCGCGGACCTTGGTTCCGCCTTCGACGAACTCTTCGCCCAGCACGGCCCCGGCGGCATGAAGAGCGGCGGCGATGTCTCCCCGGTCGTAGGGGATCAGCAGATCCACCTCGACCTCTGGGTGAGGAATTCGCCGTTCCACCTCAAGCAGCAGCGCATCGATCCCCTCCCCTTCAAGCGCCGAAACTAGGACGCCCTCCGGGAACAGCCGCCGCAGACGGGCCCGACCAACTTCATCCACCTGATCGATCTTGTTCACCACAACTAGCTGGGGAATCTCCGCGGCGCCGATCTCTTGAAGCACCTCCAGAACGGCTCCGTGCTGGACATCCGGCTCGGAAGCCGAACCATCGACCACATGCAGCAGCAGATCCGCGTGAATAGCTTCTTCCAGCGTCGATTTGAACGAGTCCACCAGCATGTGCGGCAGCTTGCGCACGAAGCCCACCGTGTCGGTCAGGACGCAGGAGCGTCCGTCGGGAAGATCCAGCCGACGCGTCGTCGGATCCAGCGTGGAGAACAGCTTGTTCTCCACCAGCACCCCGGCTTCGGTCAGCCGATTCAGCAGCGTTGACTTGCCGGCATTCGTGTAACCGACCACTGCCGCCGACGGGACGCCGCGGCGCTGGCGCTGCTTACGCTTGGTTGATCGGGTCTTGTCCATGTCCTTGATGGCGCGGCGAAGCTTCGCGACGCGGGTATTGATGCGCCTGCGGTCGACCTCCAGCTTGGTCTCACCGGGACCGCGAGTGCCGATCCCACCGCCCAGGCGGGACATCGACTCGCCCCAGCCGCGCAGCCGCGGAATCAGGTACTTGAGCTGTGCCAGCTCGACCTGCATTTTTCCCTCGGTCGAGTGCGCGTGTTGCGCGAAGATGTCCAAGATCAACGCCGTGCGGTCGATCACCTTGCAGCCGACGATCTTTTCAAGATTGCGCAGCTGGCCCGGCGACAGCTCTTCGTCCACGATCACGGTGTCGGCGCCGGCCGACTTGACCACGGTCGCGACCTCCTCGGCCTTCCCTTTCCCGATGAAGAGCGAGGGGTCCGGCGTTCCGCGGCGCTGCATCACGACGTCGATGACCTCGGATCCGGCCGTCGTCGCCAGGCGACGAAGCTCTTCGATGGACTCCTCGGCGTCCTGCTCGTCGCCGGTCTGGATGCCGACCAGCACGGCGCGCTCCAGACGCAGAGCTTCGCGCTCCAACTGAATCGCGCGAAATTCCCGCGACTGCTGGCGATTCTGGCGCCGCTCGCCGGCGCGGGTGTGCTTCTTCTCGTCGGGCAACTAGAGCCTCTCCGTGACAACCAGCAACTACAAAACCTTCCGAATTCGCTGCAGGGCTTCCTCCAGCCGGTCGTCGGGCGTGGTGATCGAAACTCGGATATACCCCTCGCCGGCCTCTCCGTATCCGCGACCCGGCGGAACGACGACGCCGGCCTCTTCCAGAAGCAAGGTCGCGAACGATGCAGAATCGGTTCCATCGGGAACGGGGATCCAGATGTAGATGGCGCCCTTCGGAGAATCCACGTCCAAGCCCGCATCCCGGAACGTCGCGACAACCAAGTCGCGGCGGCGCGTGTACAGCGCAATCATGTCCTTCAGAAAGTCCTGCGGCCCCTCCAGGGCAACAATCCCCGCCCGTTGGATTGCGTTGAAGATCCCCGAGTCGATGTTGGTTTTGACGCGTCCCAGCGCCTCGATGGCTTTCGCATTCCCGACGACATAGCCGATCCGCCATCCGGTCATGTTGTAGGTCTTCGACAGCGACCCGAACTCGATGGCGCAATCCTTGGCTCCCTGCGCTTGAAGCGCAGACGGCGCGACGAAGCCTTCATACGTGATCTCTGAGTAAGCGTTGTCGTGGACCAGCAACAGGTCGTGAGCCTTCGCGAAATCCACGGCGTTCTGGAAGTCGGGCAGCTCCGCCACGGCCGCGGTCGGATTGCACGGGTAGTTCAGCCACAGCAGCTTGGCGCGCTCCGGCACCGCGATCGCGTCGTAGTCGGGCAGGAAGCCGGTTTCCCGGCGAAGCGCGAACGGCACCGACGTTCCGCCCGACAGATGAGTTCCGATCGCATACACCGGATACGCGGGATCGGGCACCAGCGAAACGTCGCCCGGGTCGATAAACGCCGTGCACAGATGCGCCAGGCCTTCCTTCGATCCGACCAGCGGCAACACCTCGGTGTCGGGATTCAAGTCCACGCCGAAGCGGCGCTTGTAGAACGCAGCGACCGCGCGTCGAAATTCGGGGAGCCCGAAGTACGACGGGTACTGATGCGTCGCCGGGTCCGCGACAGCCTGCTGCAGCGCCGCGACGATGTGCGGTGGCGTCGGCATGTCGGGGTCCCCGATCCCCAGTCCGATCACATCGACACCTTTGGCACGCACCTCCTGCACCTTGCGATCGATCTCGGCAAACAGGTACGGAGGCAAAGTTTCAATCCGGTGGGCAAGTTTCACGGTGAATCCTCCTGTCGAGTCAAGCAAGCGTGTGAGCGGCCACGAACCGCGGATCCAGCGACCCGCGAAAGACCTCGACCGCGGGGCCGGTCATGAAGACTCGCCCGTCGGCGGCCCACTCAATATCCAACGTTCCCCCGGGAAGATGGACGGCCACGTTCCGGTCCGAGAATCCCCGAAGCGAGGATGCGACGGCAACCGCACACGCGCCGGTGCCACAGGCCAGGGTTTCGCCAACACCGCGCTCCCAGACCCGTACGCGAACTTCGCTTCGATTCAGCACCTGAACGAATTCCACGTTGGTTCGTTTCGGGAACAGCGGCAGCATCTCAATCGTCGGTCCCAGAAAGCCAAACGGGACCGACGGCAGGTCGGTGACAAAGAGCACACAGTGCGGGTTCCCCATCGAAAGGCAGGATGCGACGAACTCGAAATCATCGACCGCGATCGGTTCTTTGATCGCGTGCTCACCTTCGCCTTGGATGGGAATCAGCCGGCGCTCCAGGATCGGGGATCCCATGTCCACGCGGACGCGCTCGACGTCGCCGCCCGGACCGCGGATCAGCTCTAAGTCCTTGACGCCGGCGCGCGTGCCGACGCGGAGCTTGTCGCCGCCGACTAGGCCCCGGTCGGCGACGAACTTCGCCAGACAGCGGATGCCGTTGCCGCACATCTCGGCAACCTCACCGTCGCCGTTGTAGTAGTCCATAAAGAAGTCGGCGTCTGTTGCGGGAGCCACGCGGATAAAGCCGTCGGCGCCGATGCCAAAGTGCCGGTCGCAAAGGGTCCGGACCATCTCGGCCGAGACGGAAAGTCGATCCTGCAGGTCCTCGACGACGACAAAGTCGTTGCCGCATCCGTGACTCTTGACGAACTGCATAGGCCCCTTCCCGACGCCGTACGTGCCACCATTCTATCGGGGCCCGCCTGAAACCTCCTGCTCAATCCTCCCGCTCAATCCTCCCGCTCAATCCCCCGGCTCAATCCCCGGGCGGCCGGACATACTGAACAGCGCGAGGATCCGCTCGGCCGCCCCAACCGGGTCGGAGGCATCGATCCACACGACGCGGGGATCCTTGCCGAACCAGGTCATCTGGCGGCGAGCGTAACGGCGCGTGGCCTGCCGGATCAGACGGGCAGCCTCCTCCAGCGTGATCCGGCCTTCGACGTGAGCCACGATCTCCCGATAGCCGATCGCGCGCGAAGCGGTAAGCGGATCCCGCAGGCCCTGATCCAACAGAGCGCGCACCTCATCCACCAGCCCGCTGCCCATCATTTTGACCGTGCGGGCCGCGATCCCCGTCGTCAGTTGATCGGTCGTCAGCCGCAATCCCGCGACTCGTAAGTCATAGCGACTTTCATAGGTGTCCCACGACTCCCGAAAGGCGCTGAAGGGGCTTCCGGTCAGCTCGACGACCTCCAGGGCTCGAACGACCCGGCGAACGTTGCCCGAATCGATTCGCGCCTCGGCATCCGGGTCGGCGGTGCGCAGCCTTCCCCGCAACTCTTCTTCGGGCTGATCCTCCAGCCGTGCCCGGACCAGCGCATCCGTCGGGGGAAAATCTAGATCGTCCACGACGGCTCGGAAGTACAGGCCCGAACCACCGGTCAGCAGCGGGATCTTGCGGCGGGCGTGGATGCCGGCAATCGCCGCCCGCGCCGCCAGTTGAAAGCGCGCGACGGTATACGGCTCCGCCGGGTCGGCAATGTCCAGCAAATGGTGCGGGACGCGGGCCCGCTGCTCGGCCGAAGGCTTTGCCGTCCCAACGTCCATCCCGCGGTAGATCGTCATGGAGTCGATCGCCACGATCTCCGCGCCCAGTCGGTCGGCCACCCAGACCGCGATCGCGCTCTTCCCCGAAGCCGTCGGCCCGACGATCGCCAGCACCGGCAACCGGACGGCCAGGGCGTCGGCTTGTCCACCTGCAGGAGATGAGGGCGTCACGCGACTGATTCGCCGCTCAGGTGGTGCGGGCGCGCGCCGGTAACCCGAACATCCAGGAACGTCCCCGCAGAAGCGCCGCCGGGCACATGGACCAGCTTGTTCGTCCGGCTGCGCGTGGCCAACGTGGATGGGTCTTTGCGCGAAGGACCTTCGACCAGAACTTCGATGGTCCGGCCGATCAGCGCGCGGTTTTGCTGCAGCGAAATCTCATCCTGCAACCGGGTCAAGCGCCCGTATCGCTCGGCCACGACATCGGCGGGAACCTGGTCAGGAAGCGACGCTGCTTCCGTCCCCGGCCGGGGTGAGTACTGAAAGGTAAAGGCGGAGTCGAATCGCGCTTGCTCGACGACGCGCAGCGTCGCGTCGAAGTCGGCGTCGGTCTCGCCGGGGAAGCCGACAATGATGTCGGTCGAGATCGCGACACCGGGGATCGCGGCCCGGATGGCGCGCAGCCATTCCAGATAGCGCGCACTGCGATACGACCGACGCATCCGCCCCAGCACATCGTCGCTGCCCGACTGAAGCGGGAAGTGGATGTGCTCGCAGACCACCGACGACGATGCCATCGCCCGGATCACGTCCGGCGTGAAGTCGTGTGGATGCGGGCTGGTGAATCGGACCCGTCGAAGGCCATCAACGTCGTCGAGCGCCCGCAACAGATCGGCGAACATCGGCCGGCCGTCCAGATCGCGCCCGTAGGTGTTCACATTCTGTCCAAGAAGGGTGACCTCAACAACTCCCGAGGCAACCAGAGACTGCACCTCTTCCAGAATCTGATCCATCCGGCGGCTCACCTGCTTGCCGCGCACCGAAGGCACGATGCAGAACGTGCAGGCGTTGTCGCAACCAACACTGATGCTGACCCAGGCGTGAAAGCCGTTTTCCCGGCGCGCCGGCAGAGCGCTGGGAAACACGTCGGTTTGCTCGCGAAACTCAAAGGCCGGGACGCCCGTTCGCGCACGTCGAGCCAAAAGTGCGGGGAGATCCCCAACCGCGAACGTGCCAAACGCCACGTCTACCCACGGCGCCTTTTCCAGCACCATGTGCTTGTCCTTCTGTACCAGGCAGCCGCCGACTGCAAAGCGGAGATCGGGGTTCTGTCGCTTCAGCGGAAGCATGTTGCTTAGGGTGCCGTACAGACGGTTGTCGGCGTTCTCGCGAATCGCGCACGTGTTCAGCAGCACCAGATCGGCGGTCTCGGCAGAGGTGGCCGGCTCATACCCTTCGGCTTCCAGCATCCCGGCAATTCGTTCCGAGTCGTGCTCGTTCATCTGGCAGCCGAAGGTCCGGATGAAATACCGCTTCGCGTTCACGATGTCTCATGGTACCGCGCCCCGCGGGAGCGGCTCGCCCGAAATGGCGAGGCCCGGATGCCCTCTCCTGCCGGCATCCGGGCCTCTCCCCACTTCACGCTATCCAGGCAAACGTCCGGAGCCTGCCCTCCGGCGGCGGCGCGTGCCGGCAGCCAGCAGGAACGTTCCGGCCGCCAGCAGAAGAACTCCCAGCCGCCAGCCCACGGGGCCGGTACCGGTCGCTACCAGCTTGACGCCGGCAACAACCGTGACCGTCGCCTTGTCGTCGTCGGTGACCCGCTTACGCAAGATGTCCACGCCGGTCGCCGTGCCAATGTTGGTCACGCCGGTGGTGCCCAGCGTCGTGCCCTTCGTCAGGGTCGCCGACTTGCCGGCGAACAGGAAGGCGATGGTGCCGATCCGGCCCAGCTTGTCGTCGTCGACAACAATCTCGTAGAGGGTTGTGTCGCCCGTGTTTTTGACCACGTAGGTGTAGACAACGGGGTCACCCGGATTGCCGGCCAGCGGGTTGACCGTCTTGTCGATCGTGATCGTCGGGTGGATGATGTCAACGACGTGATCATCGGTGTCGGTGACCGTCGTCCCGTTGCCGATTCCCAGCGCCGTCGCCGTGTTCGGCAGTGGATCAGGGTCTGACGCCAGGATCTTGTGCGGGCAGGAATACGACCAGGTCTCGCCCGGCTGCAGTAGCAGGTCGCCGTCGTCACCCAGCACGAACACCGGCGCCACGTCGCAGCGTGGATCGGTCACGGTCACGCTTCCCAGCGGCGTGATGGTTGTCGCCGTCACGGTCATCACGTACTCGACGGTGTCGCCCACGTGGGCCAGGCCGGGGCCGGTCTTGACGATGTCGATTCCCACGGGACACTCAACGACAGTCGTTCCGCTTGCCTGGGCGGAACCGTCGTTCGTAGTCGTCGCGGCGGCGTGGTTCTGGATCGCTCCGCACGACGACCCCCCAGTCGGGGACGTAACGTGCACGGCTTCTGAGGCGCCCGCGGCCAGAGTCGGCAGCGTGCATCCCAGGACGCCGGCAAGGATCGCACACGAACCGGCCATGGTTCCGCCGTCAATCGTCTACGACAGGCCCGGCGCAACCGGCAGCGCGTCGGTGACCGACACTCCGCGAGCCTCGCCGGCTCCGGTATTGCTGACGGTGATCGCAAAACCGATTGGGCTGCCGGCCAAGACCGATGCTGCGTCGGGCGTCTTCGTCAATCCGATGGCCGCACAACCCACGGCGGTTGCCGCAGTTGCCGACGAGGGCGCCCCATTGGATGCCGTCGAGGTGGCCGTGTTCGAGTAGGTGCCGCAGGAGTCCTTGGTCGTCGG
>JBKKBA010000009.1:0-4661 GCA_046714275.1 Actinomycetota bacterium | reverse complement strand
GAGCCGCAGCGGCTCGCCGAGCGGCGGCGTCGTATAGGTGAGAGACGCCGTCTCCTCGCCGCGCTGGTCCACGGGAACTTGCGGCGTCGCGGCAACCTCACCCCAGCGCGCGAACGTGTTCGACGCGCCGTTCGTCGGCGCGTAGACGTAGCGGTCGGGGTATGTTGCGGCGCCGGCCGGCGGTGCGCCGGCGATCGTCCCGTCGTTGAGCGACGTCGCCGAGCCGCTTCGCTCGCCGGACAGGTACCGCGTCTGGACCCGCGAGCCGGGCGGCGGCCACTCCGTCGTCGTGCGCCATTCGCGAGCGCCGAGGTCGTAGTAGGTCATCGGCGGCTCGGTCTCGATGCCGTTCGGGATGCCCTTCAGGAAGCGGTCGAACCATGCGAGCGTCGGGTCCGGCGCGCCGGGCGCCGGAGGCCCATCGCTCCAGCCGCACCTCTCGATGCTGCACCCGAAGTCGCTGTACGCGCTCGTGGGAAACCAGACCCCGCGACCCTTGTGCCCGAACGGGTTCATGATCAATCGCTTGTGCGTCGCGGCGATGCCCTGGAAGTTCCAGATCGCGCCGCGGGCGAAGCCGTCGAACCACCCGTCGAGCAGGAGGGTCGGCACGGTGATGCGGTCGTACTTGTTGTAGACCGCGCGCTCCCGATAGAACCCGCCGTCGAACGGCTCCTTCAGCGCGTCCACCGGGGCGAACACCTGGTACGCGCGGTCGGCGACGCGCGGACCGGCCGGCACCCCGGTCGTGGACAGCCCCGTCTGCAGCGCGAGCCACTGCGACATGAAGAACGGGGTGTACATGCCGTTGTGATAGACGATGTCGCGGTACATATCGGCGTAGGCGACGATGGGAACGATCGCCTTCAGCGCGGGCGGCTGCTTGGCCGCGGCCAGCAGGGCCGTGATGCCCTCGTACGATCCGCCGGTCATGCCGACATTCCCGTCGCTCCACGGTTGCGCGGCGATCCAATCCACCACCTCGGCGGAGTCCTGCTGCTCGCGATCGCAGAAGATGCACATGGCGCCCTCGGACTGCCCGGTGCCGCGCACGTCCACGTTCACCTTCACATACCCCTGGGCGCGGTAGCGGGAGCCCAGTAACGTCCGGTTGTACGGAGTCATCTGCAGGATGGCCGGAAACACGCCGGTGGCGTCCGGAAGGTAGACGTCCGCGACGAGCGCCGTGCCGTCCGACGTCGGGATCCGCACGCCGGTCAGCGTGACCGGGGCGGCGACTGCGCCGGCGGGCGCGAGCAGCGCGCCGACCGCGAGAAGGACGAGGAGCAGGCTGGTTGTGCGGCGCATCGAATACCTCCATCAACGTTGTGCGGGCACTCCTATTGAAACTAACTCGCTGGAAGCGAGGCTCAACAGAACGCGCGATGCTGGACTCATGATTTATGGGTTCTCATGGAATCTCGGTACCGAATATGTATAGGGGGTACCGTCTGCCGGAGACGTTGCCAGCCACATCGTAGACATGGAGATGGACGTTGTATGCGCCGGGAGGAAGGTTCGGGCTGTCAGACCAAGTTGCCGATGGACCCCCGCATTCACATGAAGTGACTGCACTGCTGGGGCGGACCAGGGCATCCGTTTCGCTTTGCCAATACGTCAAGCGAACCTCGCGAACGGAACGGTTATCCGATGCAGTCCCATTCAGAGTTCCACTTATAAGAGATGACGGAGATGTCCCCACCGGGGATGTATCTGGGTTCCACCACAGTCCCGCCTCGTGGTTCACCCACGTTCCCGAGATCTCGCCCTCAGGGGCAACACTGTCGATGTCTACCGTGATCGAGTTCGATGCTGCGCTCTCAAGACCCTGAGGGCTCCGGGCTGTGACGTGATAGGTTGCCTTCCCCTCCAAACCGCCGGCATTGAACTCCCATGATGTACGCTCACCCGATAACCAAAGCGGGCCCCCCAGCACATCGTCGCGATACAACAACACAGTCATTCCTGGCGTAACCGTGCCCGATACTTTGAAGTACGCAGGCTGAACCGACCCCTCGGGTGGGCTCGGTGTCAGGATGACTGGTGCCATCGGCGTGCCAAACAATGCGCCTGAGCCAGAGCGAAACGGCCCTTCACCAACAGCACTTACGGCGTTGACCCAGTAATTGTAGTAGGTACCATCCACAACTTGGGTATCTAAGAAGGTGTTATTGGAATCGACCTTATTGAGGGTGGTTAGCAACGAGCGTTCCCCCGACTCCGTAGCCCGATAGATCTTGAACTTGGTGACCAGTGACGAGCCATCGGATCCATGGTTCCATGACCAGTTCAACCGGATCCCGGTTGGCTCTGCATCAGCGGAGACAACGACAGCTTGGGGCAACCTTAAGATCAACGCAGAAGTTATGTTCGACCTAGCTCCCTCACCGTAGGAGTTAAACGCCGATACCGCGTAGTAGTAGATGACGCCCTTGCTAACGGAGTCGTTGAGGGTCGTGATGTTGCCGAAAGTCCCGATGGAACTCAGCATCGAGGAAGACGTGCCACGATACACTTTGTAGTTAGTAACTGGCGCGCCATTCGCTGACGCGGCGGTCCAACTTAGATCGATGCAGCAGCCGCCTGCGACTGCTGCAGCAGAAAGCGTAGGGGCGGACGGCGCCTTTGGTGAGCGATCGCCCGAGATTCGAATCGTTGCCGACTTGGAGGCAGTCGCTAGCGTGTCGCTCTCGGTAGGACCTTGAACATACGGGTACGGAAAGCAGGGCAACCACCCGCAACTCCACCCAACCCCTCCGCTGGTCGTGGTATAGCTACGACTTTGGCGAGAGCTAATCGTGTAGGTGAGAGTCGCCCCGGAGGGAAGACCGGATCCGGGGATGGTCACGGTTCCGGCTCGAAGGCCCTGCGAATCGCGTGGGGCAAACGTGGCAGCTACCTCCTTTTGACCCGTTCCAAAGTCATAAGAGACCCCGCCCGACAATGGACCGCAACCTTTACTAACGAACATGCCAGTACCTGCGGTGGGTCCACCGAGTGGTGATGCATCCGCATATGCATAGGCGCCCGGAGGATCGCCTTCGCAATCGCCTGAAACCGAGAACGAAAGAACCAGGTCTAGCCATGGCTCTATGGTGGATGGTGGTTGGTGCGTTATCGAAAGGGGTTGCGGCATGCCCGTCCCCGTCCCGATCGCGTTTGCGGTCCCCGGGCCGCTCCCCAACGTAGTGACAAGCAACGCGAAGCAGATCACGCCGCTGCGGATAGGCCGTGTGTGCAGTCTCCTAAGTGCATCCCTCATGGCCAGTCTCCTTCATTGGCCCTCAATCTGTGTAGCCGGGCGGCGTGAATGGTCGGGGCGGATAGGTGCGTGTTGGAGCTAGGCCACCGAAGCCGCCTTCAGCGACCGGGAGGATCAGTTCGCTTGAACCGCCGATCGTGATCGTGGGGAACGCGGCCGTCCCGAAACTCTCCGTCACCTCGCCGTGACTGAGCACCAACACCAAACGGTGTCCCGGCGCCAGCGCGTAGGTGATGTCGCTCAGGTCGATCCGTACCTCGGTCGGCTGATCGACCGGGAACGGACTGGACAGGAAGGGATCGGCGTAGAAGCTGAGGTCCGCGGAACCCGACGCGATCCATCGTGCGTCGCTCACCAAAGGACCGGTGCATGTGAACGCCGGTCCGAGATCGAACAGCTCCGCCACCACCATACCCGCGGCCATGTCGCTCGCGACGGAAAGGTCGACGAACGGATTCCCCGCGATCAAGGTCTTCGAAGTGACGGGCGCGGAGTACGTGCGGCTCACGTTCAACCCGGCCGAGGATGGACACAGGCTGTACATCAGACCTTCGGAATCCCTCCCCCCCAACTCCTTTTCGCTGTATGCATGGTCCATCGGGGGTGGTACGGACCGGAACGACGTGCTCGCGGCTCCTGGATCTACGGTCAATCCCGCGTCCGACAGGTGCAGCACTTCCTTCTTGGAAGGTGCGGGTGACCACCCGGGACCCTCGTGCCACTTAAGTTCTTGGTCTAGGTGGTAGACCACGCCGGTACGCGGCTCAGCCCCGATGCCTTTCAGCCAATAATCGAACCATCGCGTGACGACGGTTTCCCACTCCGTCGTACCGGACGGCAGGTCGAGCTTGGTGCCCCGTGCATTGCCCGGCCACGGGAAGTCGTGTCCCCAATAGCCGCGGAACTGGACCGCCGGCGTCCTTGGATCCAGCGACCCCCAGATCGTGGCGTCCTGGTAGCGATGGCCGCGGGTTTCGCGGTAACCCGACGTGTCGAGAACGGCCGCTCTCACATTCGGCAGACGAGTCGCGACCGAACGCTCCTGCCAATACGCAGCGTTCCGGTCGCTGCCGAGCGAGAGACCTTCGCGGGTGGTGTACTTCGTGAACTCGGTGCAGGTCGCGTGACCCAGGAAGTCCGTGCGAGTGCTCAGCGCACCTCCGAGTGTGGATACGTTCGCTGCAAACTCATTCAAATACTGCTCCCAGGCCGGATTGCGTGCTCCCTGCGGTGAGGACGTGAATTGGAAGAAGTCGATGAGGTCGCCGGCGGTGAGGATCGCCTTGAGGGCCGACGGCGCTTGCACGGCAGCCGACCATGTGGTCCACGAAAGGTAGGAAAGCCCCGACATGCCGACCCGCTGGTTCGACCACGGCTGAGCAGCGATCCAGTCCACGAT
>JBKKBA010000008.1:0-3395 GCA_046714275.1 Actinomycetota bacterium | reverse complement strand
CCCGGCGACGACCCCGGCGCGCTCGTCTGGGTCCGCGAGCTAACGGCACAGCACGTCTACGTGCGCGACCTGCGGACCGGTGGCATCCAGCGCGTCTCGGTCTCCGGCAGCGGAGAGAAGGGAAACGATTTCAGCTTCGCGCCGGCGATGTCCGCGGACGGACGATTCGTTGCGTTCGGGTCCGCCGCGACCAACCTGGTTCCCGGCGATGCGAACCACCAATGGAATGCGTGCATTGCTCCCGTTCGATCTCTGCCCTGCCAGTAACATCTCGAATATGCTATATTGGAATTCATGAATGTGGGCTTGGAGATTGCGAGAGTTCGGCGCCGAGCCGGGCTCACGCAGGCTGAGCTGGCGAAGCGGATGGGCACAACACAGTCCGCGGTATCGCGGCTGGAGTCGGGAGGGGCGGGGGCGACGGTCGACCTTCTTGAGCGCGTCGCGAAGGCGATCGGCTTCGCATTCACGCTCACCTTCGGCGCAACAGCCCTCAGCGATCGCCGAAAGGAGAGCGTCCGCCGTGTACTTGGTGACTATCGATTCAACCCGTGGGAGCGGCTGCCGACCGACGCCGAAGCGCGTTCGTTGGCCCGGGACGGTCTGACGCGTGAGCGTTTCGAAAGCCCGACGGCTGCTGACTAGAGCGGCTTCAGAGAAGCGACGTCTTGAGCGGCATCTTCTTGTTGCCGCGGCGATCTCTGCAGCTTTGCCGGCCCGCGTTGTCGTGGTTGGGGGAACCGCCGAAGAGTTTTGGACGCGCGACGAATACCACCAGACCGACTTAGATCTTGTGACGCCGCTTCTGCGCAAAGATCAAGACACCCTGCGCTCTTTGGGCTTTCGGAAGGAGGGCAGGCATTGGTGGCACGCCCGTAGCCACGTTGCAGTCGAGTTCCCCAGCGCGGTCCTGGACGGCGATGTGGCTCGCGTTCATGCCCATGCTGTTGCCGGCGATGCAATTGCCTTCCTGATTTCGAATGAAGATCTCTACCTTGACCGGGTTCGGCAGGCGACGATGTCGTGGCCAAGGCAAGACGTCAACTTCCATTCGGCTCTTGCAGTCGCCGCCGCCGGAATCGAACGGATTGATTGGAAGTATGTGCGCGCACGACTGCTCGTCATCGCAAGCAAAGAGCCGGACACCGGTGCATTGATGAAGAAGATCGACTCGAACGTTCGCCGCGAAGTCCGCCGCAAACTCTCCCAGCCTGAATAGCCGCACATCTGCACCGCTCCGGGAAGGACACTCCGGCCGCCGCGTTCCGTCACCAGCCGAGCTAGTCCAGGGTGATGAAGCGGTAGCCGCGGCTCTGGAGGGCCTGAATGATCGTTGGGAGCGCGGCCAGCGTGTTGGCTCGGTTGCCGCCGGCGTCATGCATCAGGACGACACCACCGGCTCGCGTTTGGCTTAGCACGCGGCGGGCGATCACCGACGCCGCCGGTCGTGAATAGTCGGCTGGGTCGGCGCTCCAGATCACGGTGCGCATCCCAAGCTGCCGGGCGATCCGCACGGTGGTGAGGGAGTACACGCCGTAGGGCGGCCGGAACCAGCGCGGGAATGGCAGGCCCATCGCGCGCGCCGTTTGGATGTGCGCGATCAGCCTTGCATGCTGTTGCGCGGGGCTCAGCTTCCCCATGTTCTCGTGGTTGTAAGAATGATTCTGGATCGACATGCCGGCGCTGCGCAGCGCGCGCACGATTGCAGGATAGCGCTGCATGTTGCGGGCCGTCGTAAAGAACGTGGCCTTGATGCCGTAGCGTTTCAGCACGGCCAGGATGCGCGGCGTCCAGTTCGGGTCGGGACCGTCGTCGAAGGTCAGCGCGACCGCCGCCTTCGCGACGGTGCCCGGCGCACCGGTCTCTTTGATGACCTCTTTCGAGATCGTGCCGCGGACCACATACACGGGAAGGCCGTAGTACGCGGGGACGCTTCGGATGGGATTTCCGACTCCGACCGCGGCGGCGCGCACGCGCTCGACGGGTTCTCGAACATCGGGTCCGCGCTGCAGCGTGACGACGGATCCTTCGGCCAGCAGGTCGGCGATGGGCGCCGGTTTGCCGTCCACCAAAACCAGGCCCGACACAACATCCTGCCGAAGGATGCGGCCGGTGACCGAAACCAGATTCCCCTTCTGCGGGAACCGCTGCATCTGATCCAGAAGCTGGCCCACCGTCGCGCCCGGGGAGACATTCACCGGCGTCCCCTCGAACGTCACGCGCATCGGCAACCCGGCATCGGCGCCGACGGCCGGCGGCAGCAGGGCAAAACCCATCACCGTTCCCAGAAGCAGCGAAAGCATTCGAAAAGATGCACGCATGATGAAAGGCCCCCTGCGGATGAAGCTCGCAAAGCCTACGATAGCGAATGTGGGCGATTCCCGATACTCCCGCTGGGACGGCACCCAGGACCCCCTGGGCCCCGACCTGGACGTCCCGGCCGTCGTGGATGCCCTGGCCGACGACCTGCTGGAGGGCGCAGATCCGCAGGACGCGATCGATCGCCTGCTCCGCGAAGGGGTTCCCGGGCGCTTCGGAGGGCTGGATTCCATCATGGCTCGCATTCGCGCCGCCCGTGCCGAAGCCGCTAAGGCCGGCCGGCTGGACGCGATGCTGGACCAGGTGCGCGAAGAGCTGGACGGCATCCTGGAGGACGAGCGGACGGAGCTGTCGTTCCGCGACGACGACGAAGCGCGAGTCCGCGAAGGGTTCCTGGAATCGCTGCCGCCCGAGTCGGCGGGCCGCATCGCCGAACTAAAGAGCTACGAGTTCGCGTCACCCCTAGCGGCCGAGCGCTTTCAGGCCTTACTGGAGCGGCTGCGCAGCGACATGGTGGGGTCGTGGGTGCGCGGCATGAGCGACGCGATGCAGCAGATGACGCCCGAGCAAGTCGCGGCCATGCGCGACATGATGAGCGACCTCAATCGCATGATCGAACAGCGGCGGCGCGACGCCGGCCCGTCGCAAGACGAGTTCGACGAGTTCATGCGCCGCCATGGATCGTTCTTCCCCGATCAGCCTCGCACTTTCGACGAACTCTTGGAGTCGATGGCTCGCCGGGCGGCCGCGCTGTCGCGCCTGCTGGCATCGCTGTCCGATGAGCAACGCGCCGAGCTGATGACACTCTCCGACCAGATGATGTCCGACCTGGGACTGGCCTTTGAGGTGACGTCGCTGGCCGACGCCCTGCGCGAGATGTTTCCGCAGGCGGGATGGGATCGCCCCGCAGCAATGAGCGGCGACCAGCCGTTGGGCATGGAGCAAGCCCTGCAGGCGATCGAGCAAATGGCCGACTTGGATGAGCTGGAGCGCGCAGTGCGTGGCGACTATGCGGGGCACGCGCTGGAAGACATCGATCTTGACCGCCTGCGCAGAACTTTGGGCGACGACGCGAG
>JBKKBA010000007.1:0-5948 GCA_046714275.1 Actinomycetota bacterium | reverse complement strand
ACTCATTGCTCGTCGCAAAGATGACCGGTCCCGCCGTGCATGTGACCGACGTATCGAACGCGTCGCGCACACTGCTGAACAACATCTACCACGGCGCCTGGGATCCGGCATTGCTGGATGTGATCGGCGTTCCGCAAGCGATCCTTCGCGAGGTGCGCGCGTCCAGCGAGCGACTGGGCACGACGGATCCGGAGGCCTTCTTCGGCGCGCGCGTGCCGGTGTCGGGAATCGCCGGCGACCAGCAGAGCGCGCTCTTCGGTCAGGCGTGCTTCAAGCCGGGCATGACGAAGAACACGTATGGGACGGGATCGTTCGTGCTGATGAACACCGGGCCGGCGGCACCCCCGCCACCACAGGGGATGCTGGTGACGATCGCGTGGTCGCTGGGCGGGCAGATCACCTACGCGCTTGAGGGCGCGATCTTCGTCACCGGCGCCGCGATCCAGTGGCTGCGCGACGGGCTGGGCGTCATCGCCGCCGCCGCCGAAACCGGACCGCTGGCCGAAAGCGTTCCCGACACCGGCGGCGTCTACTTCGTGCCGGCGCTGACCGGCCTCGGCTCGCCGTACTGGGACCCGTACGCGCGCGGCGCGATCCTTGGCATCACGCGCGGCACCACCAAGGCGCACCTTGCGCGCGCCGCCGTCGAGGCGATGGCATATCAGACGCGCGATGTCGTCGAGGCGATGTCGGCGAACGCCGGCGTCGCGCCGGCCGAGCTGCGCGTGGACGGCGGCGCCAGCGTCATGGACCTGCTCTGCCGCTTGCAGGCCGACCAGTTGGGCGTGCCGGTCCGCCGTCCCGCCGTCAGTGAAACGACTGGGTTGGGCGCCGCGTTCCTGGCAGGACTGGCCGAAGGAGTCTGGTCCTCCACCGACCAGATCGCCGACACCTGGAAACTTGACGCCGAGTTCCTTCCATCCAAGCCGGATCCCGCGCTGTATGAGGGCTGGCTGCGGGCCGTCGATCGAGCCAAGGGCTGGGCCCGCGAATAGCGCTTGTTTAGTCCTTTGAAGAAGGATCCCCGAGCAGGGAGGGTCAGGAGACGGCGCGGAGGGAGGAGCCGTCGGAGGCGCCGGACTTTGGCTGGTCCGGCGGGGGCTTATCCTTCTTGAACTTGGCGGCGTACTCGTCCACGTATTCCTGGCCGGACAGCATCATGATCTCGTACATCAGCTCGTCGGTGATCGAGCGAAGCACGAAGCGGTCGTCTTCCTTGTCGCCGTAGCGACCGACGTCGATCGGCCGGCCGAAACGAACCCCGACGCGCGTGATCTTCGGCAGCTTGCGGTCGGGCGGCTGAGCCTCGCGGCTTCCGATGATGGCGACGGGCACGATCTGCGCGCCGGCTCGCATCGCCATGCGAGCCACGCCCGTCTTCCCGCGATACAGGCGCCCGTCCGGCGACCGCGTACCTTCCGGGTAAATGCCGACCGCGTAGCCCTGCTGCAACGCATCGACGCCGGCAATCAGCGACGCCTCTCCTGCCTTGCCGCCCTCGCGCCGCACGGGAATCACGCCGGCGGCCTTAAAGAACCACGACATGTACCACTTATCGAAATAGTCGCTCTTTCCCAAGTAGACGACCTGCCGGGGCACGACCAGCGGCAGGAAGATGCTGTCCAGGAACGAATTGTGGTTGGCCGCCAGAATGACCGGCCCTTCGGCGGGCACGTTCTCTAGGCCCTCGGTCCACGGTCGATACGACACGCGAACCACGGGCCCGATCACCACATGCTTCATCAACCAGTAGAACAATGGAATCCCGGCTCCCTGTTCTTGCGGTTCCCTGCAGCCTACCCCGTCGTGCTTGACCGGCACAACCGGTTTGACCTGCGAATTCGACCTTCCACTGCTAGCCTACCAGTGCGAAGTCGTGAGGTCGGGAAATCTTGCTACGGGGGTTCTTGTGACACAAGCGTCGTTGATGGCCGGGGCCGAACCCTTTGCGTTCGACGGGGGAACCACCGGCGTCCTGATGGTCCACGGCTACACCGGCACGCCCCAGGGCATGCGGGAGTGGGGCGAGTACCTGGCCGCCCAGGGCTGTACCGTCTTCGGTCCGCGCCTGCCCGGCCACGGCACCGCGCCGAAGGATCTGCACAGCGTGACGGCCGCCGAATGGGTGGCCGAGGTCGAGCGTGCGCTGCGCGGCCTGATGGAACAATGCCACGACGTCTTTGTCTGCGGCCTGTCGATGGGGGGATGCATCACGCTGGATCTGGCGTCGCGCTTCGGCGAGCAACTAGCCGGCATCGTGGTCGTCAACCCGTTCCTGTACTCCAATGACCCTCGTGTGAAGCTGGCGCCGCTGCTGGGCAACGTGCCCCTGCTGTTGAAGGGCGTCTACAACGACATCGCCGAGCCCGGCCGCAACGAGCTGGGCTACCCCAAGGTCTCGACGAAGTCGTCATGGTCGGCGCTGAAGTATGGGCGCGCGGTCAAAGAGCGCCTGGGCAAGGTCACGATCCCGACGTTGATCTTCGCCTCGCGACAAGACCACGTCGTGCATCCCGGCAACGCGTCGCTGGTGCACGAGTCGATCGGCTCGGCCGACAAAGAACTGGTCTGGCTGGACCGGTCGTTCCACGTCGCGACGCTGGACTACGACCGGCACCTGATCTTCGAGCAGTCGGCGAAGTTCGTCGCCGCGCACACCAGACCATGAGGAAGCCATGAGCACGACGTGGTGCCCCCGTTGCGGCTCGGAGTACCGGCAGGGCATGATCACCTGCTCCGATTGCGGCGTGCCGCTGGTCGCACAGAAGCCGGCCGAAACCCAGTTGGAGCAACAGAAGCGCGCGGAGCATTCCCACGACGACATCAAAACGGCCCTGCTGGGACGCTTCGATCCTTTAGAGGCGCCGGTCATCCTGCAGATGCTGGAGGAAGCCGGCATCTTCGCCATGACCAGGCTGCCCTCCGGCGAACCGTCGATGGGAGCCGGGTACGGCTTCGAGCCCAGCGGTGCCGGCGACATCATGGTCGAAGCCGCGTGCGTAGAGACGGCCCGCCGGTTGATCGACGAACAGCTTCCCACCATTCTTGCCGAGATGTCGGCCGCCGTGGATCAGCAATTCGACGATCCTGAATGACGCGCTTCCCCGGAGTCCGCGCCGTCACCTTCGACTGCTGGGGCACCCTGATCTACGAACCCGACATCGCGCCATCGCTGACCGTCCGAATCTCCGCCGTCGCCGAGGCGACCGGATTGAACGACGACGACGCCGGCACCCTTCTGGGGGAAGCTTGGGCCTGGCACGTCGCCGCGTGGCAGCGCCACGAGCAAGTCGGCAGTCCGGGAATCGTGCGGTACATCCATGAGCGGCACCCGTTGGGCGACGACGCCCAGACCGTGCTGCTGGACCGGCTTGAGATCGGAGCGGGCACCGACGGCATCGCCCCGGTTCCCGGCGCCCGTGAAACGCTGGAGCGAATCAAGAATTTCGGCCTTTCCACGGCGCTCGTCTGCGACACGGGGATGCGACCCGGCAAGCTGGTGCGCGAGCTCCTGATGCAGCACGAACTGGCGCCGCTGCTGGACGTGCTGATCTTCTCCGATGAGATCGGTGTTCCAAAGCCCGAACGCCGGATGTTCGATGCAGCCCTGTCGGCCATCGGCGGCGGGCCGGCGGTTCACATCGGCGACCTGCGGCGCACCGACATCGCCGGCGCTCGCGGCGCAGGGCTGGGAGCCGTTCGCTTCCGCGGCGTCTACGACGACGCCAGCGACCACCCCGACGGCGACGAGATCATCGACGACCTGCTGGACCTGACCCGGCTGCTGGGCATTCCTGCGTAGAATCGCCCCCGTGGAAACCGTGCAGACCGAGGTGTTCGAGCTACGCGGGCACATCATCGACTCGCTCAGCCTGCCCAAGGTGCTGGACGAGATCGTCGAGGCGGGCGCGTCGTACCGCATCCTGACCTTTGAAGTCGGCGTGACGCACGACGACGCCTCCTACTGCTCGATCGAGGTGACGGCCGAGCCGGCGACGCTGGAAGCGCTGGTCGGCCGGCTGCAGACACACGGCGCAAACCTGCCCGACACGGGCGATGCGACGCTGCAGGCAGCCGACGCCGACGGCGTCTTCCCCGAAGGCTTTCATTCCTCCACGAACCTTCCAACCGAAGTCCGCGTTGACGGCGAGTGGTTTCCGGTCCGGCCGGCCGAGATGGACTGCGGAATCGTCGTGGATCGCGACGCGCGGACGGCTCGCACCGTCCCGGTCACCGAGATCAGCCGCGGCGACTTGGTCGTCTGCGGCCACGGCGGCGTCAAGGTTCATCCGTTGGAGCGGCCGCGCACCGGCCAGGCGTTTTCGTTCATGTCGTCTGAGATCTCGTCGGAGAAGCCTCAGGGGCTGATGGTGCAACGCGTGGCCGACATGGCGCGCGCGGTCAGGGAATCCGGAAAGAAGATCCTGTGGGTGCTGGGCCCGGCCGTCGTGCACACCGGATCGATCGACGCGTTCTGCGCGCTGATTCGCAGCGGTTGGGTGGATGTCGTCTTTGCCGGCAACGCGCTGGCGACACACGATTCCGAAGCCGCGATCTTCGGCACTTCGCTCGGCGTATCGCTCTCGGAAGGGCTTCCGATCGAGCACGGCCACGAGCATCACATCCGCGCCATCAACACCGTTCGCCGGGCGGGATCCTTCAAGGCTGCGGTCGATGCGGGGGTGCTGAAGGAAGGGATCATGTACCACCTGGTCACGCACGGCATCGACTACGTTTTGGCCGGGTCGATCCGCGACGACGGACCGATGCCCGAGGTGATCCCCGACGTCTTGGACGCGCAGCGCGAAATGCGCAGCCGCGCGCCGGGGCTGGGCATGGGGATCATGGTCGGCACCATGCTGCATTCGATCGCGACCGGCAACCTGCTGCCTGCATCCGTGCCGATCGTCTGCGTCGACATCAACCCCGCGGCCGTCACCAAGCTGGTGGATCGCGGATCGATCCAGTCGGTCGGCATCGTCACCGATGTCGGGCTGTTCCTCCGCCGCCTTGCCGACATGCTGGGCGCTGGCTGAGCCGGGACGGAACCTAACGCGATTCCCACCCGTAGAGGGCTGCGTCTTCGCCGACGACGCGCGCGACCTCTTCCCGTTCCTTTGGTCGTTCGAGCCGGGAGGCCATGCGACGCACTTCGAGCGCGCCATTCATCGCAGCCAGGAAGTTTGCTTCTTTGCCGGCTGGGAACTCCTCGCCGAGTGAAAAGAAGAACCATCGAGCAACGTCGGTCCATCTCCACATCCGGCCCCGAGACTTGAGATGCGAGACGGGGACTGGGAACGCGCCGGGGCCACGTTCGCCGGCGACGAGCAGACGCACGCTCTCCCGGCTCCTTCCGGTTCGCTCCGCGATTTCGGCGGCGGTGACGAGATCCTCGGGCTCAACACGGATGACGCGGACTTCAGGGATGGCCGACTCGATCGCTCGTTTCGCCGACCCAACGGCATCCGCCAGAGAGCGGGCCCTCCGAGTGAAGTCTGCGTACTGGCATCCATCCACCTCCCCGAAGGTCGCGTCGCTGCAGCCGGCCTCGAACAGCGCATCGACCGCCGCGTCGCCCAACACGTCTGCGCCCTCAAGGATCAGCGTGAATTCGTACGTACCCATCTCCTAGCTCCCACCTCTACCCGAACCGCCGTGCGGACATCGTTGTACTCGCCGCCGGATATCCTTCGCGTGATCGGCGGCGCTCCTCGGCGTCGACCAGATCGAGATCCGGCACCCGCCGCGCATCTCATGGTGGCACCGCAGCTCACCCCACCGATGCCCGGATGCGGTTGGCGTGACTGTCCAAGTGCGAGCCTCGGCAAATCGGAGAGCTGCCTCGACCTCATTCTTTGGATGTCTGGCACGCACGCTTCATCATGCTCGAAAGTGTTGGCACTTGTCAACGTTTCACCTTCCGGCGACGAAGGTGTCGTCACGACCTG
>JBKKBA010000006.1:0-3778 GCA_046714275.1 Actinomycetota bacterium | reverse complement strand
CTCCGGCCCTGACAGCACCGACGACGACTAGACCCAGCACCCCCTCACCTCAGCCAAAGCCGCCGGAGACCCGGCGGCTTTGGTGTTTCCACCTGCCGAAAGTACCAAGGGGCCAATGAGAGCTTTTGCGCCCCGGAACCCGCTGTTTCGAGACTAGGCACCGCGACCCAGGTGGCCGATCCTTGAAAGGCACCAGCCGACCAAGGAGGATTGTTGAACGCCACCGCCGACCGAAGCGCTCCCACCGCCGCCCAGATCGCCCGGGCGACCCCCGTTTCGCGGGACCGCTTCGTCGACCTGTTGCGCGCCGTCAGCATCGCCGTCGTCGTCTTCGGCCATCTGCTGATGGCCGTCGTCGTCTGGCGCGACGGCCGGGTCGAAGCGCAGAACGCGCTGGAGATTCTGCCCGGCGCGTGGGCGGCAACGTGGGTGCTTCAGGTCATGCCGCTGTTCTTCTTCGTCGGCGGGTTCTCGAACTACACGGCGCTGGAGTCGCTGCGGCGCCGCGGCGGCGGCCGGGCGACCTTCATGCGTTCCAGGCTGGTGCGCTTGCTGCGCCCCACGGCCGTCTTCGCCGCCGCGACGCTGGCCGGGTTCGCGATCATGCGAGCTGCCGGCCTGAACGGCGAAACCTTCGACCAGGCGGCACGGGTCGTCGCCAAGCCGCTGTGGTTCCTTGCGGTCTACATTCTGGTGGTGGCCCTGGCGCCGGTGGCGTCCACGCTGCACCGGCGCTTCGGCATTCGCGTCGTCATCGCGATGGCCGCCGGCGCGGTCGCGGTGGACGTGCTGAGGATCGGGTTCGGCGTCCCGTTGATCGGAGCCCTGAACTACGCGCTGGTCTGGCTCATCCCACACCAGATCGGATTCCTGTACGCCGACGGAACGCTGACGCGGCTCCGCCGCCGCGCGACCGCGACGATGGCTGCCGGTGGCCTTGCCGCGCTGGCCGCCCTGACGTCGATCGGTGTGTACTCCCGCAGCATGGTCGGCACCTCCGACCCTCATCGCTGGTCGAACAACTCGCCCCCCAGCATCTGCCTGATCGCGCTGGCGGTCTGGCTGATCGGTCTGGCGATGCTGGCACGGCCGCGCGCGACCACATGGCTGGAGCGTCCCCGCGCGTGGCGCGCCGTGGTCGTCGCCAACTCGATGATCATGACCGTGTTCCTGTGGCACCTGGCCGCAATGATGATCGCGGCGGCGATCCTTTTGCCGAGCGGGTTCCCGCAGCCTCCGGCAGGATCCGCGTTCTGGTGGCTGTTGCGACCGCTGTGGGTCGGTGCGGCGCTGCTGGTTCTGGTGCCCTTCGTCGCCGTCTTCGGTCGCGCGGAGCGGGCGGGCTTGCGGGCCCGAACCCCGGCCAAGCCCCCTGCCCCCGCCGCGATGGCCGCCGCGACGATGGCAACGGTCGCCGGCCTTGCCGGTCTGGCAACCTGGGGCTTCAGCGGGAGCCTTCTTCCCGGAGCGGCAAGCACGGCGGCGGTCTGGATCGGGCTTCGTTTGTGCCGCGCACCGGCTTCCCCCGAAGCGTCACCGGCCTGATCGGAAGGTTCGGCCACCGCTTCGCTCGGCGCAAGCTTCGCTGATAGCCTCGTCGCGCATGTTCTCGAAGGTCCTTGTAGCCAACCGCGGCGAGATCGCCGTGCGCTTGTTCCGTGCGCTGCGCGAGCTGGGCGTCGCATCGGTCGCCGTGTATTCCGAGGCCGACCGCGAGTCGCCGCATCTGCGCTACGCCGACGAGGCGTACCTGATCGGCGAGCCGGCGCCGATGCTGTCGTACCTGAACACGGCCGTCGTGGTGGAGGCGGCGCTGCGCTCGGGAGCCCAGGCCGTGCATCCCGGTTACGGCTTCCTGGCCGAGAACGAGCGCTTCGCCCAAGCCGTCATCGATGCCGGCATGGCTTGGATCGGCCCGCCGCCCGACGCGATCGTGACCATGGGCGACAAGATCGCCGCCCGCAAGGCGGCCGTCGAAGCCGGCGCCCCGGTCGTTCCCGGCACGCTGGAGCCGGTTCAAGACCCCGAAGAGATTCGAGCCTTCGGGGCCAAGCATGGCTATCCAATCGCCATCAAGGCCTCCTTCGGCGGCGGCGGCCGCGGGTTCAAGGTCGTGCGCAGCGAACCCGATCTTGAAGACGCGCTGGGCAGCGCGCAACGCGAAGCTGCGATGGCCTTCGGACGCGACGAGGTCTACGTCGAGCGATACCTGGAAGGCGCCCGGCACATCGAGGCGCAGATCCTGGCCGACACGCACGGCACCGTGCTGTTCTTCGGCGAGCGCGACTGCACGATGCAGCGCCGCCATCAGAAGCTGATCGAAGAGGCGCCCTCGTCCGTGGTGTCGCCTCAGGTGCGCAAGCGCTTGGGCGACGCGGCCGTCGCAATCGCCCGTCGCGTCGGCTACATCAACGCCGGCACGATCGAAACCCTGCTGGATGCCGATCGCGAGCGCTTCTACTTCATGGAGATGAACACCCGGCTGCAGGTGGAGCATCCCGTCACCGAAATGGTCTACGGCGTGGACCTGGCGAAGTGGCAGATCCGGATTGCCGCCGGCGAACCACTCACCATGTCGCAAGAAGATCTGGAGCCACGGGGTCACGCGATCGAGATTCGCATCAACGCCGAAGACCCGGCAAAGAAGTTCTTCCCGGCTCCCGGCCGCATCGGCGCGTACCGCGAGCCGTCGGGTCCCGGCATTCGCGTGGACGCCGGCTTCGACGCCGGCACGGAGATCCCGCGCTTCTACGACTCCTTGATCGCCAAGCTGGTCGTGTGGGCCGAAGACCGCGATGCCGCTCGGATGCGAATGGTTCGAGCCATCGACGAGTACGTCATCGAAGGAGTCAAGACCACGCTCCCCTTTCATCGCATCGCGATGCTGGATCCGGGTTTCGCCGGCGGCGACTACTCGACGTCCTACGTCGAGACGCAGATGGACCTGAGCGCGCTCAAGAGCGAGCCGGCCGCAAAGATCGCGGCACCACCGGCGGCCGAGCCGCGGACCCTTGCCGTGGAGGTTGAAGGAAAGCGCTTCGAGGTTCGGGTCGAAGGACTGGAGCCGGCAGGCGCCGCGGCGGGGCCGGCGCAGAACGCAGCCGAAGGCGTCAAGCCGCAGGCGCCCGTCGCCGAAGGGTCCGCCCGAAAGGGAGCCGCCGCCGGACAGGTGCGCGCGCCGATGCAAGGCACGATCGTGAAAGCGGCCGTCGAAAAGGGCGCCACCGTCAAGGCCGGCGACCTGCTGATCGTGCTGGAAGCGATGAAGATGGAGAACCACATCATCGCGCCGCGCGACGGCGTCGTCTCCACGCTGAACGCAAACCCCGGTCAGAACGTCGAGACCGGCACGATCCTGGCCGTCATCGAATGAGCGTTCTCGACATGAAGGGTGTCGAATGAAGTCCGTCGGGATCGTCGGGCTGCCCGATGCGGGCGCCGGAACGATCTTTACCGCGCTGACCAGCGTGCAGGGAAGCGCGTCCGGCAAGGCGCACCGCGCCGTGGTCCCGGTTCCCGACGAACGCGTGAACGTGCTCGGAACATTGCACGAATCCCGCAAGCTGGTCTACGCGCAACTTGAGTTCGTCGAGACCAGCAGCCTGGTGCGACGCGGCGCGCGCGGCGCCGGAACCCTTCCCGCCGAATTGCTGGGCTACCTGCGAGAAGCCGATGCGCTGCTGGAAGTCGTCCGGGGTTTCGGCATGGGCGACACACCCGACCCTGCCTCCGAGCTTGAAGGGCTGGATCTGGAGCTGGTCTACGCGGACCTTGAGGT
>JBKKBA010000005.1:0-3522 GCA_046714275.1 Actinomycetota bacterium | reverse complement strand
GCTGCGCTTCGTACTAAGGACAAAACGCTTGAACGGCTCCGGGCTGGTCCGGGAGCCGTTCGCGTTTCCGGTTGAAGAACCCGCTCCGGGATCGGTCAGGAGTTGAGCTTCGCAAGAGGCGTCCAGTACGACGATGCCGTCGTCCGGTAGTCGTAGAGGGAGCCGCCGTAGGCTCGCGCATCCTTCGCGCCGCGAACAAAGTCCCAGACCTGGGTAGAGGTGATGCCGTCGCCAACCCCTCCGATCACGTGCACGGGCACGGTCGGCCTGCCGGTCAGGCGGCGTGTCTCGGTCACGTTTCCCTTGGTATAGCCATAGGCGCAATGGCTGGGGTTTGAGGGGCAGCCCGTGCGGTAGGACCAGTAGCCCATCGGCATGAACACGTTCGACACGGCCGCCAGGCTCTTCCACGGGAATCCGGCCCACGCCGACGGCCGAACGGCCATCCCCAGGGGTGCCGGCGTGATCGCTGCGACAGGCGCTCCCGAGCCAAGGGTGCGGCGCACCTTCTGAGCATGCTCGGCCACGGCGCTGTTCCACGCGGTCAGCGACGACATCTGGCCCTTGTACTCGATGTCGATGCCCACGCCGTCGAACCGCTGCTTGTAGCCGGTGCGGTAGGTCCAGATCATCGCCGTGCGGCGGACGTCGCGGGCCATGTCGTTGTAGGCCGGCAGGAACCAGCCGACGATGTACATCCCGCGGGCATGTGCGGAGTGGATCCACCAGTCGACCTTCGCCTTATTGGTGAATTCGGCGGTGTTCCGCGTGTTCGGGGAGTTCCAGCGACCGGTCTGCAGGTAGATCGTCTTCACGCCCTTGGCCTTCATGACCCCGGACGCTTCCCAGGCGTTGAGGTTGAGGTCGTAGACGTCAACCCACGCACCCAGCTTCTGGAAGGGCGCCAGATTGGGACCCGCGGCCAGTGCCGGCGTGACCGGAAGCACCCCGCCGAACGCCCCCGCCATCAGCAGGGCAGCAACAGCAGAGGAAGCGCACCGTCGAGAACGAGAGCCAGAGTCAGGATGTGGTCGAAGAAGAGATCGGCGTCGAAGGAGCGAGTGGACTGGGGTCATGGACTCAAGTTAACAGCCCTGCGCCGTCGGTGGGCAAGACCCAAAACCCGCCGGACTCGGCAGAAATACCAGGAGCGGGCTGGCCCCAAGGCAAGCCCGCTCCTGATGGTTTGCGGTGATTTCCTAGATCACGAC
Organism: Actinomycetota bacterium; assembly: GCA_046714275.1. GTDB lineage: Bacteria > Actinomycetota > AC-67 > AC-67 > AC-67 > JBKKBA01. The sequence continues at coordinate 2,311 of JBKKBA010000005.1, read as the reverse complement.
CAGGACCAGGATCTCGTAGGGGTCGGACACGTTGCCCACCAGGTCCACGGCTGTCGCCGTCACCGAGTACAGGCCGGGTGCCAGTCCCGACGGCTTGTCCTGCCACCGAACCGATGCGGCCGGGCAGAGCGGGCAGACCGCCGTGTTGCTCTGCGGGTTCCCGATCAGAATCTCCGAGTACTCGACCTCAACGGAAGCAACGGCGACGTTGTCGGTCGCGCTGCCCTTGATCGGGTCACCGTCGAAGTAGAAGAGCTGAACCACCAGGTACGGGTTGGTCTTGAAGATCTTCACGTCCGGCTTGATCGCGTCCACCCGGAAGGTGCGCTTCGCCGAGCGCGGGCCCAGGTTGCCGGAAGCGTCGGTTGCGCGAGCCTCCAGAACGTGGGTTCCGTCCGACAGTGTGAGCGTCACCGACCAGTCGCCCAGCGCGTCAGCCTCGTCGGTCGCGTAGATGATGAAACCGGTGATCGTGTCCTCAAGCACCTCGACGCTTGAGAGCGGCTCTGCGGTGCCCGACACGGTGACCGTGGCCGGCAACAGGGCCCCCTCGGCAGGGGTGACGATGACCGGCGCGACCGGCGGGATCACATCGATGTCCACGACGAACGATACGGTCGCCGAAATCGGGCTGGTGTTGAAGGCCAAGTCGTTCTGGTACGCGCTGATCGTGTGCGGTCCGGCGGTGAAGATGGCGTTCATCGACCAGGTTCCGTCGTCGGCCGCCGTGGCACGACGCACCAGACCGGCCTCGTCCAAAACGACGATCATCGCTCGTGCTTCGCCGGTTCCCGAAACGGGGACCACGCGCGAGGGGAATGTCTCGCCGCCCAGCGGCAGGTCGATCGTGGGCGCCGCGGGAGCCGTCACGTCGATGTAGATGTCCCGAACCAGCGGAACGCTGTCGCTGAAGCCGTTGTTGGCAAAGACGTAAAGGCGGTGCTGGCCCTCGGACGGCAGGGTGATTGCAACCGACCAGATTCCGAAGAGGTCGGCGGTGGTGGTGCCCAGAACCGGGCCGAAGCCACAGCCGGCCGCAACGCACGGCGGCGTGCCCAGGTTGATGCGGATCGTGACCAGCGGGTCGGCGTATCCCGACGCCGTCAGCGAAAGCGTTTGGTAGCCGCCGGCGTTCTCGGGAAACGTCATGCCCGGCATGTTCGGCCCCAGCAGGGCTTTGGCGCCGCTCGGCGCTCCAACAACCATCGCTGCCAGCACGGCAAGCAGTGCTAGTACTCGGATTTTCTTCTTCATCGCATCCTCCCGTCCCCGCGCCATGGCTCGCACCCGGTCGGCGGGGCTCCCAGTTGGACAAGCCGCCCGGTCGCGACTGCCCCGCGGCCGAACCGCAGAAGCATTGGAGCCTTTTGCCGGTTCTGCCGCTTAACCGGACTTATTCAAGGTTGGCCGCTTTGTTTCCTTCTTCCGGCGAATACCGGATAGGCCAGGAAAACAGGATAAAGCGGTAAAGGGGAACCGGGGACGCAGAGCGCGTCCGGCATCTCTCCGGGAGCGCCCGGGAAGGGGGTGTTGGGCTAGCGAGCGTCGAGCAGCAAGAGACCATCCAGGATGTCGGTCTCAGAGACGCGCACGTCGGCCACATGGAAAGCGTCCATGGCCTCCTCCAACAGCACCGTGCCGGCAACGATGACGTCTTCTCGTCCGCGAGGCATGGCCGGGAGCGTGCGCCGCTCGGCGCTGGTCATTGCCGCCAGGCGCCCCGCGACGTCCCGCACCTGCGATCGCACGATCCGGCTTCGATGGATCGCCTCACGGTCGTAGCCGGGCAAGCCCAGGGCGACCGCGGCAACCGTGGTGATCGTGCCGGCAACACCGACCAGCATCGGCGTCGTGGCTTCCAGTGCGGCGACGACAACCTTGCGTCCTTCGCTCATCGCCGTCCGGGCCGCCCGACGCACGGCGTCCAACTCCCCAGGCTGCGGCGGATCGTGCGCGATATGCCGCTCGGTCAGACGAACCGATCCGGCGTCCACCGACACCGCGGCCAGGACCCGCTCACGGCCGGCAACCAGCTCGGTGCTGCCGCCTCCGATATCCAGAACCAACTTCAGGGCGGCCGGCTCGAACGAGATCGCCGCCCCGGCAAACGACGCCCGGGCCTCCTGCTGGCCCGACAGGATCTCCGCGGTGAGACCTGTGGCCTTCAGGACGGCATCCAGGAACTCGTCGCGATTGGCGGCATCGCGCACCGCCGAGGTCGCTGCGATCCTGATCGTCTCTGCCCCAAGCGCCCGCGCCTGCCGGGCGTACGCGGCGATCGCATCGACCGTCCGCCGAAGCGGCTGGGATC
>JBKKBA010000004.1:0-5383 GCA_046714275.1 Actinomycetota bacterium | reverse complement strand
GACCCGCCGGGGTGGCCAGCGTGACCGCCAGGATTCCGTCGCTCCCGTCCCGGACGGCTAGCGGCAAGTTCTCGCCGTCAAGGTGCTCCGCCAGCGCGGCTGCATCGCAAGACAACTCGATTTCCTGGATGCCGCCGGCTTGGGTGCGATGCTGCAGGGGGTCACGGCCGGGGTGGGACGTTGGGTCGTCCCAGGCGATGAAGAAGGGGAGCGGCGGCGCGTTCAAGGCGATCTCCAACCCGGTGAGTCGCCACGACACGCGGGTCCCGTCGGGCCGGTCTCGGTGTCCCGGCACGACGACGGAGCCGATTCGCTTCGCAATCGACTCAACGGAAGTGTCGTCGGCTCGGACGCACCAGGCGATCCAGCGGTCCCCGTCCTCCGTTTGCGACAGCAGGAACTGCCCGAGTGGGTTGTCCTGTGCAACGCCGATATCGACGACCCCCATCACCTCGATGTAGCAGTCGCCAAGCGGCACGATGCGATTGCCGGTCCCGAACAGCGGATGGACGCCACCGTCGTAGGAGGCCAGCCCGAATTCCTCCCACAGGCGATGACCCGCGGCATCAAGATCCCGGGTGCCGAAGATCACATGGTCGATCATTTAGTGCTCCGCCCGGGAAATCTCTTGACATCTCGACGCACCTGCACGCGGATTGCTGCGTTGCTCCTCGCCCGAATGCCACCGGCATTCGGGCTCCGGTGCGCCTTGCACTCCACGCGCAGGACGCGCCGATCCCGTCAAGGAGCTTCCCGGGCGCAACACTAGATGGATTCACGAGATGGGTCGCGCGCCGGGTCCGCCGCGGGGAGGGCGTCGGCGGCCCAATCGGCTCGCTTCCATCCCGGCACCGGCGTTGTGCACCCTTCACGCGGCACGAACGGTGAGGACTCCACGCGCTGCATCCGGTGGATGTAGCGGGGACAGTTCGGAAAGACCTCGACCACGCCGACGCGAACGATGAACTGCGCCTCGGGGTAGTCCGCCATCAGCGGATCCGCCGGGTCGATCACCGCGACGCCGTTGACGCGCATGCGGTTGCCTCGCTGGAAGTCGATGAAGAGCATGCCGACGTTGGCGTTCTTCGCGACATTCCCCATCGACAGGTACATCCCGTTGCCGTCGTAGTTGGGGAAGGCAAGGGTCTGATCATCGACCACCCGGACGAAGCCGGGATCGCCGCCCTTGTACGAGCAGTTGGGATGACCCTGCTCGTCGGCGGTCGCCAGGAAGAACATGTCCAGTCGCTCGATGAAGGCCTTGTCGTGCGGGCCGATCGTGTCGTGCACCAGTCCTTGCTCGATTCGATCCGCCAGCCGCCGCGTGTCGAACTGGTCCTGCAACGTCCTCTGACCATCGTGGAACATCGTCATGACCTCAGTATATTTGCCCCGCCGTCCCCACCTGGCTAATCTACCGCGCGGTAGAGAGCGGGGAGGGGTCGGGTGATTCGCGAATCGCTAGCCGGACGGCGTGTCGCGCTGACCGGCGTGACGGGCTTCCTGGGACAGGGGCTGCTGGAGCGTCTGGTTCACGACGTTCCCGTCGAGCGGATCGACGTGTTCATCCGCGGCGATGCGCAAGCGCGCCTGAACGCCATTCTGGCGGGTTCCGTCTTCGGCCCCCTGCGGGAGCAGATCGGCGCCGATGAGCTGCAAGCGCGGGCCGACCGGCTGATCGTGGCGCACGCCGCCGACCTGGTGACCGATGAGATCGTGATGCCGGCCGATACCGACACCGTGATCCATTCGGCGGCCACCGTATCGTTTGACCCCCCGATCGACGAGGCCTTCGACATCAACCTCCGCGCGTCTCTCAAGATGCTGGAAGCCGCGCGCGGAAAGCGCTACATCCAGATCTCGACCGCCTATGTCGCCGGGACCACGCGCGGCACGCAGGCGGAGGAAGCGCTGAAGCGCGATGTGGACTGGCGCGCCGAAGCCGACTATTCGCGCCGCGTAAGGGCCGAGGTCGAAGATGCCTCGCGCCGTCCCGAAACGCTGGCCCGGCTTGTGGCTCGCGCCCGTCACGGCGTGGGACGCGCCGGCCCCCAGTCGATCGCCCAGCGCGCGGAAGAGCTGCGCCGCGAGTGGGTTGGAGCGCGCCTGACCGACCACGGCCGCGCCCGAGCCCGCAGCCTGGGCTGGCCGGACATCTATACGTTCACCAAAGCCCTGACCGAGATCGCAATAGCCGAGCTTCGCGGAGACACACCGGTCCAGATCGTGCGCCCGTCGATCATCGAGTCGGCGGTCAAGCATCCGTACCCCGGATGGATCGAAGGCTTCCGCGTCACCGACCCGGTCATCCTGGCGTACGGACGCGGCGTGATCCCTGATTTTCCGGGGATCCCCGAGGGCGTGCTGGATCTGGTCCCGGTCGATTTCGTCGTCAATTGCATCCTGGCGGTCGCTGCGGCGCCGCCGGAGCCGCTGGGCTTCTATCACTGCTCGACGGGCTCCCGAAACCCGCTTCCGTTCCGGGAGATGGTCGACCACTGCCGCGAGTACTTCACGGCCCACCCCCTGCCGGAACGCAACCGCGGGACGTTCCGCGTTCCGGAATGGACCTACCCCGGCAAGCGTGCGATCGACAAGCGCATGCGCCGAGCCGAGCAGGCGATCGTCGCGGCCGAGCGCGGCGTGACCCGCCTGCCCCGGGGATCGATGGCGCGCAAGGCGGCGCGGCGCGTCGATCGGTGGCGCGCGCAACTGGACTTCGTGAAGCGCTTCTCGATCCTGTACAGCCCCTACGCGGAGGCAGAGGTCATCTACACCGACGAGCGGGCCGCCGCGCTGGGCGATTCGATGCCGCCCCAGGATCAGCAGGACTTCGGCTTCGACCCTGCGACGCTGGACTGGCGGGAGTATCTGCAAGAGATTCACAACCCGTCGATCTCGACCCTGCTTCGCATGGATCGCCCCGCCCGGACCGAGCCCACGGTCAACGTCGTGCCGGCATCGAACGGCACCAAGATCCTGGCCGTGTTCGATGTCGAGGGCACCATCGTGGCGTCCAACGTCCTAGAGGCCTACGTCTGGCTGCGCCTGCAGGACGCGCCGCGCGAAGAATGGGCGAGCGTCGTCGCGGGTCTTGCGCGCCGGATTCCGTCACTGCTGTCCGCCGAGCGTCGCGATCGCGGCGAGTTCCTTCGGGCCTTCTACCGCCGCTACGCCGGCGCGTGGGAAGACGAAGTTCGTCGCGTCGCCGGCGACTCGATGGGCCAGATGATTCTGCGCCGCCTGGCTCCTGCGGCCACCCGAAGGATTCGTGAGCATCGCGCAGCCGGCCATCACGTCGTGCTGGTGACCGGTGCGGCCGACTTCGTCGTGCAGCCGCTGATGCCGTTAGTGGACGACATCGTCGCGGCGTCGCTGCGCGTCCGTAACGGACGGTTCACCGGTGATCTGGACAAGCCGCCGCTGGTGGGGGAGGCGCGCGCGTCGTGGTTGCGGCGCTATGCGACAGATCGCGGAGTCGACCTGTCCCGGTCCTATGCCTATGCCGACTCGATGAGCGACCTGCCCATGCTGCAAGCCGCCGGCATTGCCGTTGCCGTGAACCCCGATGTGACGCTGACGCGCATTGCTCGGAAGAGCGGCTGGCCCATCGAAGAGTGGCCGGCCGTCGGCGGAACGCCCAAGCTGATGATTCCGGAGGCGGTATCGTGACGCTGGCGCTTGAGATCTACCGCAGCGTCCCGCGCTACCTGGCCGCGCGCGCCGTCTCGGGTCGCCTGCCCGGCCTGCTGGCCGGGTCGGTCGCCGCGCTTCGTCTGGTGCATCGCGAGGATCCCGCCGTGTCAGACGCTGAGGGCTGGGCTCCGATCCGCCCGCGCTTGTCGGGCATCTGTGGAAGCGACTTGGCGACGATCGCCGGCCAGACCTCGTTCTATTTCACCGCCCTGGTCTCGATGCCGTTCGTTCCCGGCCACGAAGTCGTCGGCGACCTGCTCCAAGACGTCGGCGACTTCAGGGCCGGTCAGCGCGTGGTGATCGATCCCGTCCTGTCCTGCGCCGCGCGTGGTGTGGCGCCGGCCTGCAAGCCATGCGAGCAAAGAGATCACGGCGTGTGCGAACGCGTCACCGGGGGGCACCTAAGCGCGGGCCTTCAGACCGGCTACTGCGACGACACCGGCGGGGGATGGAGCCAGTCGCTGGCTGCGCACGTGTCTCAGCTTCACGCCGTCCCCGACGATCTATCCGACGAAGACGCCGTGATGATCGAGCCACTGGCTTGCGCCATTCACGCCGTTCGTCGCGAAAACGTTCCGCGCGACGCGACGGTTCTGGTCGCCGGCGCCGGCACCGTCGGGCTGCTCACGACGCTCGCCTTGCGGGCCTTCACCGAAGCATCAAGGATCGTGGTCGTCGCCAAGCATCCGCACCAGGCCGCGCTGGCGCGCCAGATGGGCGCGACCGAGGTGGTCAAGCCCGACACCGCGATGGGCGCCGTTCGCCGCCTCACCGGCGCGTTCCGGTTGCACCCGGAGCGAAGCGGAGCCTTCCTGCTGGGTGGCGTGGACGTCGCGTTCGACACCGCAGGATCGTCCTCAACGCTGGAGCTTGCATTGAAGGCGACGCGCGCGCGTGGCACCGTCGTGCTGGCCGGCATGCCGCCGAAGGCCGACCTTGCGCCGGCGTGGTTCCGCGAGCTGTCGGTCGTCGGCGCGTACTCGGGCGCCGGTTCGTTCGCCGACGCCGTCACGCTGGCCGGGCAGTCGAACCTCGGCAAGCTGGTCGGCGCGATCTATCCGCTGGAGCGCTGGCGCGAAGCGATCGATCACGCGCTTGCCGCCGGTCGTTTGGGAACCGTGAAGGTAGCGTTCAAGCCGGAGGGCCCGCGCGCGCTGCCCTCAAACCCCCCAAGCGCCACCCCGCCAAGCTCGCTGGGCCCCCTCCCGCCAAGCCCCCCAAGCGCGCTGCCCCCCAACCCCCCACGCAAGGAGATTGATTCGTGAGCCGTCCCGGATTCGTGCTTGAGGTTGACGAGCGGACGCCGCCGACGCTGTTCCATCACGGCGAAAGCTTCCGCGTGGAGCGCCTGCCGCTGGGCTCGCGCGTCGTCTACGCGCCCGACCCCCAGCCCGGCCTGCCCGATGTGGACCAAGCGATCGAACAAGCGCTGCTGCATCCCCTGGACATGGAGCCGCTGCCGGCGCTGCTGAAGCCCGGCATGAAGCTGACGATTGCGTTCGACGACATCTCGCTGCCGTTGCCGCAGATGCGCACGCCCGACATTCGCGGCCGTGTGATCGAGCACGTGTTGCGGCATGCGGCCGCCGCCGGTGTGGACGACGTGAAGCTGGTTGTCGCCAACTCGCTGCACCGGCGCATGACGGCCGCCGAGATCAAGCGCGCCGTCGGCGAGCGCGTGTTCCGC
>JBKKBA010000003.1:0-3834 GCA_046714275.1 Actinomycetota bacterium | reverse complement strand
TGCTCGGCCGCCAGGCCGTCGGCAGCATTGCGCCGTGACCTACTTGCTGGCTTCTTGGTAGTCCCTGCGCTCATTGCGTGTCGCCTTTCTGGCGCTGATGAGGCGGATCTCTTGGCGGCGCTCCGTGAAGGATACCAGGAGCAGCCAGCCTCGACTCGAATGCCCGACGATGATCTCGCGGGTTTCGCTCGCCCCAGAATGAATCGGGTCGCCGTGGATGCGCGCGAGGGGGTCACCGAACACAGTGGCGGCTTCCTCAAACGCCACACCGTGCTTCCGCTCGTTGGCAGCAGCCTTCGCGGCGCTCCAAGTAAACCGCACCGTCACGACTCCGGAGGATACTCAGTTCATCTTGGCTGTGCGCTCGTCGCGCTACTCTCGTCAGGCTAACGACCTGGCGGCTCAGCGGCCGGACGCGCGCGGAGCGCGTGGAAGGCCCGTTGCAGCCGCGAGTTGTACGGCGAACCATGAAAAGCTGGTTCCCTTCGTTTGAGAGGCGCACTCACTATCGATCCTCGTCGCGCTGGGTCGGCCCTATGCGGCGGTGCGATTCAAGGTCCCCTGGACCTGACCAGACTTGCGAGCCACCGTACTGGCCCCTGTCCGTCCGCGATGGTGGCGGCGAAAGCATTTCTGCCTTGGCCTGATCGAGTCTCCGTCTTGTGTGGGTAATTCTTGAACGTTCATCTCGACCCGCGTTAGCTGTCCCAAGGGCGCCGAGCCGCCGTCCAACCTCCCTTAAGGTTTCAGCGATGGGTCGGCCAGCACGCCTGGCGATCGTCGCGTCAAGCAGAGCTTCGATGGACGCGAGTTCGCGTAGGAGATCCTGGATCCCAGTCGCCGCATTGGGAGCCTCATCCTGGGAGCCCTCGCGGTCTGGCCGCGTATCGCCACGGGTTGGGTTGCTCGGACGCTCCCGTCCCGTAGCGGCCTCCAACCACACGAGGGGCAAGCCCAAGCTCGGACGCCGGCGCTTGGGATTGCCGACGATTCGCCGCACGCCGAACATCTCACGGACATTTCAGAGAACTCCGATCAGAACCCCGATATCGACCGTACAACTCCTGCTTGAACGGATCCGGCTAAGCCCGCGGCCCGGTCGAGATAAGACGCGTGTGAAGCATCTGGTGTAGGCGTCGCCTTCGATCGTGACCATTGGTTTGGCTCGATCCATCGCGTTGCCCTTTCGGGGGTTAGCCTGTCCGCCTGGTCAGTATAGGCTGCGGCCGCCGCGAGCCGACCCGATATGGATGCGACCGACAGGGCTCCGTACGCCGTGGCCGTGTGCGAGAATGAAGGAACTCAGGGGCGCACCCGACACCACGGGATACTTCGAACACAAAGGAGCGAGGCTCAGTCCTTGCTCCTTTCGCTTGGGCGGATCGCCGGCGTCAAGCCCGACCCAGCCGCTCTACCAATGCAGCGCCGGCGGTCCCTGCCGTAAAGTGTCTGTGATCACGTCCCAGGAGGGAACCCATGGCCGATTACAAGCTGTTCATCAACGGTGAGTTCGTCGCTGCCGAGGACGGAAAAGAGTTCGCCACAATCGACCCTGCGACGGGCGCTCCGCACGCAACCGTCGCGCAAGCTGGCAAGGCCGACGCCGAAAAGGCGATCGCCGCCGCCCGCACCGCATTCGACGACGGGCGCTGGAGCGGACTCTCCCCCGCCAAGCGCGCGGGGTTCCTGGAGAAGATCGCGGCCGGCATCAAGGAACGTGCTAAGGACCTGTCCGCGCTGGAGACGCGCGACTCGGGCGGCACGATCCGCAAGACCAAGGGCGAGGTCGGCGGCGCGATGTTCACCTTCAAGACGCTGGCCGAGATGGCGACGACGGTGCCGCTGCAAGAAACGCTTCCGGTTACCGTCGCCCCGGGGCCATCGCTCAACTATCTGAAGCGCGAGCCGCTGGGCGTGTGCGTGGGCATCATCCCGTGGAACTTCCCGCTGCTGATGGCGGCGTGGAAGATCGCCCCGGCGATCGCCGCCGGCAACACGGTTGTGATCAAGCCGTCGGAGAACTCGCCGTGCACCGCGCTGGCGCTGGCCGAGATCATCAAAGAGGCTGGCGTCCCCGACGGTGTCGTCAACATCCTGCCGGGCTTCGGCCCGTCGGCCGGTGAGCCTCTGTGCAACTCGATGAACGTGGACAAAGTCGCCTTCACGGGATCAACGGCCACGGGCCGCCGGATCCTGCAACTGGCATCGAGCAACATCAAGAAGGTCACCCTGGAGCTTGGCGGCAAGAGCGCTAACGTCATCTTGGACGACGCCGATCTGGACCTGGCCGTCGACGGCGCGCTGTGGGCGATCTTCTACAACAGCGGACAGGTCTGCAACGCCGGATCACGCCTGCTGGTGCATCAGTCGCTGCACGACGAGGTCGTGTCGCGCATGGTCGAGCGCGCGCAGCGCATGGTGGTCGGCATGCCGGCGGACCCCGGAACCGACATGGGTCCGATCATCTCCGCAACACAGCTTGAAACGATCGAACGTTACGTGAAGATCGGCGTCGAGGAAGGCGCGAAGCTGGTCACCGGGGGCGAACGGGCGACGGTGTCCGGCGGCGAAGGCGGCTACTGGTTCACCCCCACCATCTTCACCGGCGTGGAAGCCGATTCGCGGATCGCGCAGGAGGAGATCTTCGGTCCGGTGCTGGTGGTCACGCCGTTCGCGGACGACGACGAAGCGGTAAAGATCGCCAACAACTCGATCTACGGCCTGGCCGGCGGCGTGTGGTCGCGCGACCCGGCGCGCGCGATGGTGTTTGCCGACCGCATGCGGACGGGAACCGTCTGGGTCAACGACTACCACCTGATCAACAACAAGTATCCGTTCGGCGGCTACAAGCAGTCGGGCCTGGGTCGCGAGCACGGCGTGCAGGGCTACCTGGAGTATCTGGAGACCAAGCACGTGCACGTGGACACCACCGGAAGCCGCGACAAGCATCGGTGGTTCGACACGGTGGTGCCGCGATCGCAGGAAACGTCGCAAGACAAGAAGCCGCCGGCGGCCCCACCTTCAGCCTGACGTGTCCTTCGAGCGCGAGCTTGCCGCCGTCCACGGCTGGGTCCGGGGGACAAGCGAGATCGCGCTTGAGCATTTCCGCCCCGACCTTCCCTGGGAGGCCAAGTCCGACGGCACCCCAGTGACGATCGCCGATCGAGCCATCGAGTCGTTCCTGCGCGAGCGGATTGCCGACGAGTTTCCCGGCGACGCGATCCTGGGCGAGGAGGAGGGCCTGATTGGTGACGGGCCGCGCCGCTGGATCCTGGATCCCATCGACGGAACGAAGAACTATCTGCGCGGCGTCCCCATCTTCGCCACGCTGATCGCTCTGCAGGACGAGCAAGGGCTGGCGCTGGCCTTTGTCGATGCGCCGGCCCTGCATGCTCAGTGGTGGGCAACCCGCGGCGGCGGCGCCTTCCGCAACGGGGATCCGATCCACGTATCCGGGATCGATTCGCTGACGCAGGCTCATCTGGCCAGCGGCGGCTTGGAGACGATCCGCGAGCAGGGTTATCTGAATGCCGTTGTCGCGCTGAGCCAGAAGGCTGCGCGCCATCGTGGGTTCGGGGACTTCTGGGGGCACGTGCTGGTCGCGCAGGGCTCGCTGGAAGCGATGATCGATCCGATGGTGTCCACCTGGGACCTGGCCGCCGTGCGATTGATCGTCGAGCAAGCCGGCGGCCGCTTCACATCGCTCGGCGGGGTCGAAAGCCATGACGCCGGCAGCGGACTATCCACCAACGGCCTGCTGCACGATGAGATCCTGTCCACGCTCGGCGGCGATTGATCGCTGCGGCTTCTCACGTGGACGGGCCGGTCGCGCTT
>JBKKBA010000002.1:0-7439 GCA_046714275.1 Actinomycetota bacterium | reverse complement strand
CGCTGGCACAGCTCCTGGTCGTGTATCACCTGGTCGGCGTCCGTGCGGTGGCGTGAATGAGCGTCATTGCGCCGAAGACCACCACGTCGATTCACGAGCTGTCCATCAATACGATCCGGGCCCTGGCGATGGACGCCGTGGAGCTTGCGCAGTCGGGGCATCCGGGGGCACCGATGGGGCTGGCCCCGGCGGCCTACGTTCTGTGGACGCGCATCATGCGGCACGACCCCGAGGACCCTGCGTGGCCGAACCGCGACCGCTTTGTGCTGTCGGCCGGACATGCATCGATGCTGCTCTACGCCATGCTGCACCTCACCGGATACGACCTGTCGATCCAGGATCTGCGACGCTTCCGGCAACTGGGGAGCCGCACCCCGGGCCATCCTGAGTACCGGCACACGCCGGGTGTCGAAACGACCACCGGGCCGCTGGGCCAAGGAGTTGCCAACGCCGTCGGCATGGCGATCGCGGAGCGCATCCAGGCAGAGCGCTTCAACCGCCCGGGACACGCCATCATCGATCACCGCACGTTCGTCATCTGCTCGGACGGCGACTTGATGGAGGGGATCTCTTCAGAGGCATGCTCGCTGGCCGGACACCTGCGCCTCTCCAAGCTTGTGATGCTCTACGACGACAACAAGATATCGATCGACGGTCCGACCGACATTGCCTTCGGCGAGGACGTGGGCGCCCGGTTCCGCGCGTACGGGTGGAACGTGATCGGGATCGAAGATGGTTCCGATCTCGCGGCGATCGAGGATTCGTTCCGGAGCACCGCGGGCGCCGGCCGGCCCACGTTGATCATGCTGCGAACGCACATCGCCCATGGAGCTCCCTCGAAGCAGGACACCGCCGCCGCCCATGGAGCCCCGCTTGGCCCCGAAGAGGTCGCCGCCACGAAGCGGGCCATGGGATGGCCACAGGACCAGCCGTTCGCAGTGCCGGCCGAGGTCCGTCACCACATGCAGGCGCAGGCCGGGCGCGGGCACAAGCTGCACATGAATTGGCTGCTTGAGGTCGCGCGCTACCGTCGCGAGCATACGGAGATCGGCGGCCAGTTCGTCGCCCTGCTCAACGGCATCAGGCGGAGCGACCCCCTTCACATGCCGTCGTTCCAGGCGGGGACGAAGACGGCGACGCGCAAGGCTTCTGGTGCGATCCTGTCGGCGGTTTGGGAGGACGTCCCCACGCTCGCCGGCGGGTCGGCCGATCTGAGCGAATCGACCGACACCAAGCCGAAGCATGCGTCGGTCTTCACTCCAGAGCGCGCCGGACGATTCATCCACTTCGGCGTCCGGGAGCACGCGATGGGCGGAATTCTGAACGGAATGGCCCTGCACGGCGGCCTCCGGCCGTTCGGCGGCACCTTCCTGGTCTTCTCCGACTACATGAAGCCGTCGATCCGGCTGGCGGCGCTGATGCGGCTCCCGGTCATTTACGTGTTCACGCATGACTCGATCGGCCTGGGAGAGGACGGCCCAACGCACCAGCCGGTCGAGCATCTGGCCGCCCTGCGGGCCATCCCGGGCCTTACCGTCATCAGGCCCGCGGACGCGACCGAGACCGCCGAGGCATGGCAGATCGCCCTGTCGAGCGACGGCCCGGTCGCGCTGATCCTCAGCCGCCAGGACCTGCCGGTGCTCAGCCGAGCGAACGCCCAGAAGCCGGGAGTGACGAACGGCGCGTACATCCTGCGCGATTCCCGTGATCCCCGGCTGATCCTGATCGCGACGGGTTCGGAAGTAGCCCTGGCGCTGGGCGCCGCGGACATCCTTGAAACGCAAGACATTCCCGTGCGCGTGGTCAGCATGCCCAGTTGGGAGCTGTTCGAATCGCAGACGGCCTCCTACCGTCGGGCGGTGCTTCCACCGGACATCCCCAGGATGTCGATCGAAGCCGCCGCCACCTTCGGCTGGTCTCGCTGGACCGGAAATCCGGAGGCGGTGATCGGGATCGATCACTTCGGCGCATCGGCACCGGGATCTGCGGTGATGGCGGCGTTCGGCTTCTCTGCCGAAAACGTCACCGCTCGGGCGAAGGAGCTGCTGGCGTGACCCGCGTGGCAATCAACTGATTCGGACGGATCGGAAGGCTGGCACTGCGCCGCATGCTCTCCCAGGCCCCGGGCCTCCAGCCCGTGGTCGTGAACACACGCCGCGGCACCGCCGACGTGCTTTCGCACCTGTTCCGATACGACACCGTCTACGGCATGTGGCCCGGCAAAGTGTCGCACCGGTCCTGCGACGAGATCGAGATCGACGGGCGGTCGATCGCCGTCACACATGCGGACCAGCCCATCGATTGCGACTGGGATCGCTATGGCGTCGACGTTGTTCTGGAGTCGACCGGCGCCTTCACGAAACGCGATCAAGCTGCCGGCCATCTGGTCGCCGGTGCCCGCAAGGTGCTGGTGAGCGCGCCGATGGCAGATGACGACGTCACGATCGTGCGCGGCGTGAACGAAGATGCCTACCGGCCCGACCGGCACGCCATCGTCTCCGGCGGCTCATGCACGACCAACTGCCTTGCCCCGCTGGCCATGGTCATCGACGACGCATTCGGGCTCTGCGGAGGCCTGATGACGACGATCCACGCGTATACGCGCGACCAGGAGATCCTGGACGGAGTTCACCACGACCTTCGCCGGGCACGCGCCGCCGGCCAGAACATGGCGCCCACCAAGACCGGTGCCGCGCGCGCCGTCGCGAAAGTGCTCCCGCATCTGGCCGAGCGTCTAGTCGGCATCGCCGTCCGCGTGCCGGTTCCCACGGTGAGCCTGGTCGACCTCAGCGTGACACTCGAGCAAGAAACAACCGTGGAGATGCTCAATGCGGCATTTCGCCGCGCGTCTGCGACCCAGCGCCTGCGCGGCATCTTCGGCGTCAGCGACGAACCGCTGGTGTCCAGCGACTATCGCGGGGATCCACGATCCTGCGTTGTGGATCTGGCTTCGTCCCGAGGCGCGCACGGGAACCACTTCAAAGTGCTGGCCTGGTACGACAACGAGTGGGCCTACGCCTGCCGGATGGTAGATCTGCTCCAGTTGGTCGGGCGACCGGTTTCCCCTGCCGGCCGGCGTGACCGTCTAACCGATCGCGGGCCGGCTTTTCTTCCGGCCGGTGCGGCCTTCGCCCCCCGTCTGTTCAGCGGGACCCCGCTTCAGTAGAATCGCTACGTGCGAATGTTCGCATATTGCGCATTCGCATATGTGCGAAGGGAGAGCGGATGGCGCACCAGCGCCCGGTCCAGACGGTGGAGCAGGACCGGGAGATGGAGATCCTCTACCGGGTCATTCAGGCGGTGTCGTCCAGTCTGGACACCGACGAGATCCTCGCCGCCCTCGTCCGGCTGGTCTCGGAGGCCACCGGCTCGAAGACCTGCTTCGTCTACCTGTGGGACGCCGAGCGCAACATCCTGGTGCTTCGCGCGGCTCCCCAGACCTATGCATTGTGCGTGGGACGGCTTGAGCTACGGCCGGGAGAGGGCGTCGTAGGCTGGGCGGTCGAGCACCGAGAATCGGTGCTCCTTCAGCACGACCCAATGCAGGACCCCCGCTACAAGTACTTCCCCGAGCTTGAAGGGGAGAAGTTCGCCGCGATGCTGAGCGTGCCGATCATCTCCCGCAGCGACACCCTGATCGGAGCCATCAACGTTCACGCACCAGAGTCCGGCCACTTTAACGAGGAAGACAGGCGTTTCCTGGAACACACGGCTTCGCTGGTGGCCGGATCCATCGAAAACGCGCGCCTGTTCGAAGCGCTGGCGGGAAAAGAGCGCGTCTTGGCCGCTCTGGTGCGCAAGACCATCCTGGCGCAGGAGGAAGAGCGACGGCGCGTTGCGACAGAGATCCACGACGGCGTCACGCAGCAGCTCGTGTCGATCTGGTATCGAACGCACGCCTGCCAGAAGCTGCTGGAGCGCAACGCCGTACCGGGAGCGCTGAAAGAGTTGCAGGCGACGAAGGACCTCGTTGACGAGACGCTCGCCGATGCTCGTTCGGCGGTCTTCGCGTTGCGCCCGGCCACCCTGGACGATCTTGGACTAGCTCCCAGTCTGCATACGCTCGCGGAGCGGTTCGCCGAGGAATCCGGCATCGAGGTGGACCTTCAGGCGCCGGAGGACCGGGTTCGTATCCCCCCGCACCTTGAGACCGCGCTGTATCGGATCACCCAAGAAACGCTGACGAACATCAAGAAGCACTCCGGAGCAACGAAAGCACGCGTTCAATTGTGCATCCAGCAGGATACGGCGACGCTTGAAGTGGCCGACAACGGCCGGGGGTTCGACGTGGATGCTTTCTTGCGCTCGCGTCCTCAGACCTCTTTCGGTCTCACCGGGATGCGTGAACGCGTCGAGCTTGTCGGGGGGCGGCTTCGCATCTCCTCACCCGCCGGCGGCGGCACCCTGGTGTCCATCCGCGTCGCACTTCGAAACGAAAGTGGGGAGTCACCCGCATGACGAAAGCGCCGGGTCCGATCAAGGTCATCATCGTCGACGACCATCGCATGGTTCGCGAGGGTCTCCGCAGCATGCTGAGGGAGCAACCGCGCATCGACATCGTCGGCGAGGCCGACAACGAAAGCGACGCCATCCGCGTGATCCAGGAAACACAGCCTGAAGTCGTGTTGCTCGACATTCGCTTGCGCGGAGCGAGCGGGCTGGACGCATGCAGGAATATCCACCAGCGTTTCCCCGATGTCAGCGTGATCTTTCTCACCGTCTACGAGGACCAGCAATACATCTTCGAGGCGCTGAGAGCAGGAGCGCGCGGCTACATCCTGAAGAAGATCGGCGACGACGATCTGGTGAAGGTCATCGAGGAGGTTCGGAGCGGCGAGGTGATCGTGGACCCGTCACTGACCGGTCAGATCGCCATGCGTGCCGCGGAGGGCAGCCGGACCTGGGCCGGCGCGCGGTACGGTCTGACCGAGCGGGAAGCCGAAGTCCTGGAAGCGGTGTCCCAAGGCTTGTCGAACCACGGCGTCGGCGAGCGTCTCTTTATTAGCGAGGAGACCGTCAAAAGCCACGTCCGCTCGATCTTGCGAAAGCTGGGCGTCGGCGACCGCACACAGGCCGTGTCACTGGCTCTTCGCGAGGGACTTGTCCGGTGACCGCGCTGCGGGGCTGACGTGCCGAATCCGTTCTTGCTCCTGGGAATCGGCTGCGCCTCCGGGTACCTTGCCGGCTTGCTTGGAGCCGGAGGCGGCTTCGCAACCGTCGTCCTGCTCATCGCGGCCGGAGTGACGGTGCATGTGTCGATCGGAACGAGCCTGGTCTACATATTGCTGATCGCGCTCTGGGGCACGATCCTGCACGTGCGTCAGGGAACGGCCAGTGTGCCGCTGGCGCTGGCGCTGGGCATCCCTGCCGCCATCACCGCGGTTGCGGGTGCCCAACTGGGTGAGGCCTTCAGCGAGCGCACGCTTACTTTCTGGTTCGCGATCCTGACTGCGTGCGTCGCCGTGGCGATGCTGCGCAAGCAGCCGGTTCGCGTGAATCAGGACGTAGGAGCCGCCCAGCTTGCCCAGGACGGCACCGGCACGATCCTGGATCCCACGTCGAACACCGCCCCGCCCGGCGCCGCATTCGTCCCCCACGGACGGCCTCTGGCCGCCGCGATTGTGGGAGGTCTGGTCGTCGGGCTTGCGAAGGGGCTATTCGGAGTGGGCGGTGGTTTCTTGCTCATCCCGTACATGCTGCTGGTCTTGAACATCAACGAGAATATCGCCGTCGGATCGTCACTCCTTGCCATTCTCATCGGCAGCATCGTCGGCGGCCTGCGTCATGCGACCCTTGGGAACGTCGATACCCAGTTGCTGGCCTACCTGGTTCCAGCCGGTCTTCTGGGATCCTTCTTCGGCGCGCGAGCCTCGAAGACGGCTTCACCTGTGGTCATCCGCCGTCTGTTCATCGCGTTGATGGTCGCGACGGCGATCTACCTGTTTGCGCGAAGCGCGTAAGCGAAGCGACGCCACCGGTCGATCAGGGCGTGACGAAGAGCATCGAGTGCGGCTTGGCGTTCCCGAACGGTCCGTGCGGCCAGGCAGGCCGGTTGAAGCCCACGCATGGCTTGCCGGTGTTTTCATCCCGGAACGTCGCGTCCAGGCTGAGGGCGCCCGTCGGGGACACATCGATCATGCAGATCTTGTGGTTCCCGTCGATACCCGATCGGGCGACGAAGTAATTCGAGGCCACGATCCGCGTGACCTTGCCCCCGGCCATGCTGAAGTTGTCGATGGTGCCCCAATGCGGGCCGCCCGAGGTCGTATCCGGCAGCGCGACCGCGCCGGCCAGCGTGGGACACACCGTGTTGTCGTTGTTGTCGCCGGCTCCCCCGGCCGTGCCCCCGCCGAAAACCTCCTCGCGGGTGCCGATCGAGCACAGGACATCGTCGTTCTCCTGCCTCCACGTCGCCGCCGGAATAGCGACCAGGCTCGCGATATCAAGCGCGTACACCATGTGCGGCACGCCGGGATCACCGGGCCCAAGCATTCCCGGCTCGCGGCCGATGACGGCCTGGAACAGCAGCGAATCGTCGGGACTGGTTTGGAGCCACCCCGCACCGACGCATCCCTGCACGCGCGTCGTAGCGAATGCCGGGTCCAGCGCCTTTGCCGCCGCGTTCACATCCCACACCTGGCGCCACATGGGGTTCGCCGACGAGATATCGCCGGAATAAAAGATCTGCCCTCCGCACATGCTGGACGCGAACGCGCCCTTGTGAAGGCCGGCACAACCTGCCGGCGTCTCGAAGCCGGCGCAATTGGTCACGGTGGTCTCCATGATGCCCATGACCCCCTTGGCATCGATCGAGGGAGGCGGATCGAACGCCATCGAGCCTTGCGGCATGACCGACACCGACACGCGGTTCGGATCGGCGGGATCGCGGATGTCCCACACCCGAACCGTATCGCGGAACAGGTTCGTGCTCAGAGGCTGAAGCGGACTGATCGGCACGTTGCGCGGCTCCGCGTAGTCGGACGTGATCATCAGTCGAAGGTCTTCACGCACCTGGATTCCGTGCGGGTTCGCGCACGATGGACGCGCCAGCGGAGGATTCGACAGGCATTGCCCCGGACGCCCGGCATCGTTGGCGTGGGGCGCGTTGGGATCCCCGGCAGCGGGGAACTCTCCGGCCACGGTGGCGTCGGGATTGATCAGCACGATCGTTCCCGGCGTGCCGGCAAACCCGTTGTTGTACCCACCGTTGCACCGCGGATCGCCGGCGGCGTTCGGTCCGCCCATGTACGTGCCGTACGCCTGGCCACTGCTCAGCACCCAATACGCGTCGGGAACAGATCCGCAGGGTGTGTCCAGCGGCTCCACAACGCCCACCAGACTGGTGTTGCCGTGCTTGATGTCGTCGACATTGAACACGAACGTGCGATCGCTGAAGAGCCCGCCCGCATAGATGCGTTCTCCCGGATGCCACGTGTACT
>JBKKBA010000001.1:0-8413 GCA_046714275.1 Actinomycetota bacterium | reverse complement strand
GGCGAGGACAGCCTCTTCTTCGAAACCTTCAACCGCAACAAGCGCAGCATCTGCCTGGACGTGACGTCCCCCGACGGGCGCGCCGTTCTGGAAGACTTGGTCCGCGCGTCCGACGCGATCTTCTCCAACTTGCGCGGCGACGTGCCCCAGCAGCTTCGCATCCGCTACCACGATCTGTCGGCGATCAACCCGCGCATTGTCTGCTGCTCGCTCAGCGGCTTCGGGATGACCGGTCCTCGCCAAGCCGAGCCAGGCTACGACTACGTCCTTCAGGGCATCGCGGGATGGATGAGCCTGACCGGCGAGCCCGACGCCCCGCCGGCGAAGTCGGGGCTGTCCCTGGTCGACTACCTGGGCGGCATCGTCGGCGCTCTGTCGCTGGTCACGGGCATCCACCAAGCGCGTCGCGACGGGCGAGGCATGGACTGCGACATCAGCTTGTTCGATGTCGCGATCTCGATGCTCACCTATCCGGCCGTGTGGGCCTTGAACGGCGATTTCTCGCCCCAGCGGATCGCCCGCTCCGCGCACCCATCCCTGGTCCCGTTCCAAAGCTTTCCAACCGCCGACGGCTGGATCGTCGTCGCCTGCGCCAAAGAGAAGTTCTGGCAGCGCCTGGCAGTTGCGCTGGGAAGCCCCGAGCTTGCCGGCGATCCGCGATTCCATTCGTTCGAGCGCCGGAACGACAACCGCGACGATTTGATCCCGATCCTGGACCGGGCATTCCGCGCGCGGACCACAGCCGATTGGATCCCGATCTTGACGACCGCCGGAGTTCCGTGTGGTCCCGTGAACAGCGTCGCGCAAGCGCTGGCCGATCCGCAGACGCTGGCGCGAGGCCTGGTCGTTGAAACGCAGCATCCGCGCTTCGGATCCGTGCGCCAGCCGGCCGGCCCCGTTCGCGTCGGCGATGAACCGATCCCCCACCGCCGCGCGCCCTTGCGGGGCGAGGACGAACCCTACGTTCTGCGCAACCTGCTGGGCTATGACGAGCCAAAGATCGCGTCCCTGCGCGCCGCCGGCGCGTTCGGAGCGCCGGCATGACCGCCGCGCGTCGCTGCAGTTCGTGCCCAAGGATCGCACAGGAGACGTGAGATGGACTTCGAGCTGAGCCAAGAGCAAACGATGTTCCGCACGGTGCTGCAGGACTTCGTGCGCACCCAGATCAAGCCGGTCGCGCGCGAATGGGAGCAGGCCGGCCGCTATCCCACCGAGATCGTCGATCAGATGAAGACGATGGGTCTGTTCGGCATCACGGTGCCACACCGGTACGGAGGGATGGCGCTGGACCTGGTGTCGATGGCGCTGGTGTTCGAAGAGATTTCTAAAGGTTGGATGGGCATCGCCGGCACGATCGGTACGCATTCATTGGCCTGCGCGATGATCGACCGGCACGGCACCGATGGCCAGAAGGACCACTGGCTCCCCGCGCTGGCAACCGGGCAGGTGCGCACCGGCCTGGCGCTGACGGAGCCCGGGGCGGGATCGGATCTGCAAGGCATCGTCACGCGAGCCACGCGCGACGGCGACGGCTATGTGGTCCGCGGCACGAAGACCTGGATCACCAACGCGCGACACGCGGGCATGCTGCCCGTTCTGATGAAAACCGATGCGACGACAACACCGGCCCACAAGGGCATGAGCGTGCTGCTGATCCCGATGGATCTGCCGGGCGTGACGGTGTCGCGCGATATGGGCAAGCTTGGCTACAAGGGACCGGAGTCCTGCGAAATCGTCTTCGACGACGTGCGCGTCCCCGCCGGCGCGCTGTTGGGTGGCGCCGAAGGCCACGGCCTTCAGCAGGCGCTGGGCGCGCTGGAGATTGGACGCGTCAATGTCGCCGCGCGCAGCGTCGGGATCGCGCAAGCCGCGCTGGATGCCGCGCTGGACTACGCAAAGCAACGTCACGCATTCGGCAAGCCGATCGCCCAGTTCCAGGCGATCCAATTGAAGCTGGCCGACATGGCAACCGAGGTTCAGGCGGCTCGTCTGCTGACCTGGTGGGCTGCGTCGCGCGCCGACGCCGGCAAGCGCGCCGACACCGAAGCCGGCATGGCGAAGCTCTTTGCCTCAGAGGTAGCCCTGAAGGCTTCGTTGGAGTCGATGCGTATCCACGGAGGGTACGGCTACTCGACCGAGCTGGATGTCGAGCGGCTGTATCGGGACGCGCCGCTGATGGCGATCGGGGAGGGTACCAACGACATCCAGCGCATCGTGATCGCCAAGGGCCTGCTGCGGGAGGACCGGTGATCGCGCACGTGTCAAGGGAAGCCTCCGGCGGCGGCATCGCCCTTGCCGGTATGCGACCATAGGCGCCGTGACGGAAGAATCGATCGTGAAAACCGATCCCAAAACCCTGGCCGAGTGGCGCGAGCACTGGCAGGATGAGTTCGACGCAGCCTACCTGTACCGGCTGCTGTCGTCGCTTGAGACCGACCCGAAGCGCAAGGGCTTCTTTGATCGCTTCGTCCAGGTCGAGGAACGCCACTGCGCCCTTTGGTCCGACATTCTTGCCACGCACGGCTCGCCGCCTCCGGCATCGCCCAAGCCGACGGTTCGGGCGCGCGGACAAGCCTGGCTGGCCCGGCGTTTCGGACCCAAAGTGCTGGTCGGTCATCTGCTTCGCGAGGAGGGGCTGGAGGTCAAGAGTTACCTGCGCCTTCACGACGAGTCCGACCCCGGCATCACCAAGGACACCGCGCTGACGCTGGCTCACGAGTCGGCCGAGCACGCCGAGGATCTCCGAAGGATGACGGGCGGCCAGGGCGAGTCCTGGCATCACACCTCGTCGGGTGGCTTCCTGCTCAACATCGTCTACGGCTTCAACGACGGACTGACGGCAAACTTCGGCTTGGTCGCCGGTGTCATCGGCGGCAGCGCCGCCGCGATCGATGAACGCACCGTGATCGTCGCCGGCGTCGCCGGCATGGTCGCCAACGCCCTGTCGATGGCATCGTCGGGTTACCTGGCGGCCAAGAGCGAACGCGAGGTCTACGCGCATGAGATCGAGATGGAGCGGCGCGAGATCGAGATGATGCCCGAGGTCGAGCAAGAGGAACTGGCGCTCATCTACGAAACACGCGGGATGGAGCGCGAGCAAGCCGTGCTCGCCGCCGCCAGCGTGATGCGCTCCCCCACGGGGGGCCTGGAAGAGAAGGTCCGCGCCGAGCTGGGCATCGGCGATTCGCATACCACACCGATGAAAGAGGGCGTGCTGACCGGCATCGCGACGGCGATCGGATCCCTGCTGACGGTCGTGGCCTTCTTCGTGCTGGACGACGCCGCCGCGATCTGGACGTCGTTCGCGATCGCGATGTCCAGCCATTTCGGAATCGGAGCCGCGCGCAGCTTCTTCACCGGCCGCAGCCTTCTGCGCAGCGGCTTCGACATGTTCGCCGTGGGCTTGGGCGTCGCCGTCATCGGCTTCTACGTCGGCGAAGGAATCCAGCGGCTGCTGTAGCGGCCAAGGCCGCCCCTGGATTTCCCTTTCATGGCAGGCCCGGCGGCGGTACAGTGGTAGCCCCATGCGCAAACGCCCCGGATCGATCCGAATCGCCGCCTTGCTTCTGGCCCTGTCGGCCACGTTGCTGCCCCAGCCCGCTCCGGCCACCCCACCGCTGCCGGCTCCGGTTGCGACGCCGGTGCTCTCCTACGACGGCCAGGGCTTCGCGACGTACTGGAAGGGCCAG
The DNA here is from genome assembly GCA_046714275.1 of Actinomycetota bacterium. Classification (GTDB taxonomy): domain Bacteria; phylum Actinomycetota; class AC-67; order AC-67; family AC-67; genus JBKKBA01. The sequence goes on along the minus strand of JBKKBA010000001.1, from coordinate 4,724 downwards.
ATCGTCGCGATCTCGCGGCAAGGCACCCGCCACTGGGAGGATCCGACCGGCAGGATCTCGCTCTACACCTTCTCCGACGGTTACATGGACTGGCCGCCGACGACGCTGGTCGACACACAGGACGACGACCGCAATGCCGCCGGCGGCGTCACGCCGACCGGCGCGCTGGTCTTCTTCTACTCACGGTTGATCGAGCGAGGAAAGTGGCGCGGCATCTACGGCGTCCGTGTTAAGGACGGCCAGCCGACGACGACGTATGCGATCCGCACGTGGCCCGACGGCAGCTACTCGGCCTACGGACCCTTAGTCGTGCTTCCGTCGGGACGCCTGATGCAGACGTTCTACGGGTGGAGCAAGACGGGCTACCGCATCCGCGCCATGTTCTCGAACGACGACGGCAGAACCTGGAAAGAAGAGCGCATCATCGAGTTCACCCGAAAGTCGATGCCGAACGAAACCGCCGCGGCGTTCGTCGGGGGCACGACCGACGCAAACTCGCGACTGATCGCGATGACGCGAAGCGCTCGCTGGATCAACGGCAATTGGATTGCGTTTCTGATGCAGTACATCTCAACGAACGGCGGCCGCACCTGGCGCCCGGTCGGCTGGGTGGGCGGGTCCAAGTCTCGAGGTGTGGTTCCGTGGATCGCCAATATCGGCGGCGGCCGGCTGGCGCTGATCACGGTTATTCGCGACCCGGAGAACATGACGATCAACGTCAGCATCGCTCCGGCGTCCAAGGTGTTCAACAACTCGAAAGCATGGCCCCCGCCGCGCCCGATCTACCGAAGCACCCTCGCCCAGACGCAGCAGATTCGCTATCAGGGCTACGGTCAGGCGAAGAACTATGGCGACTTCGGCTATCCCTCGATCGTGCAGGCCGGACCGCGCGACTCGGACAAGTTCGTCGTCTTCTACGACTCACACACCGGCTACTCAGGGTGGGAGCCCTACGATCTGCCGACCGACACCGACTTGATCATCCGCCCGCTGTTCGCTCCCACCATCCCCCCGCCTTAGCTCAGATCCACCGGGACCAACAGACTTAGCGGACGCGGGCGATCCCTTCGTTGATCGGCAGGTTCAGGCTGACCAGTTCGGTATAGGCCTCGGCCATCTCGGCGTCGTTCTGCTGAAAGTCAAAGACCGCAACGTCGTAGTAGATGGCCGTTGGGGTGTTGAGCGGCGGCGTCAGCACGATCGACGGATAGCCGAAATTGCGCGGCACGACCTTTCGTCGCTCGACACTTCTGCTGGTGGCGACGACAACGGCAGGCCCCCAATCAGCGGCCGATCGCAAAACCGAGCCGGCCGTTGCGATGCTCATCTTCAGTTGCATCGTCCATCGGTCCGCCCACACCAGTACCAGCCTGCCCTTTCCGATCGCGATCAGGGACGGGCTGACATCGTTCTGGCTGTAGCTCGGCGAGATTCTGCCCATGCTCTTCCAGGTGCGACCACCGTTCAATGAAGCAAACTGCACAAGGCCACCGGCGAACTTCCGCACCCATCTCCACGATCCGGACCGCGCAACGACCACGATCTTCGTCGTGGAGTCGGTTGCGCCTTCGACCACCACCGCGGTCGCTTCCGATACCTGAACTCGCTCGGTCGTTGTCATGACCAGCGATTCCTTGCCCCACGTCAGCCCATCGTCTTCTGAAAACAGCGCTCGCACACGGCCCGTCCGAATATCGGAACCGTAGACCAGTTGCATCAGCCGTCCAGACGGCAGCACCACCAGCGATCCATAGGGTGAGTACAGGCGATCCCTGCCGGTCGGAATCCGACGGTACGACGACCAAGAGAACCCTTGATCGGACGAGGTGATGTAGCCCATATCCAGAAAGGTCTCGTCGGAGGGGTTGTAGCGAGCAAGGAAGACCACGAAACGACCCTTGGGTGTTATTCCCCCCGCGGCATTCCGATCGTCCCACTCCGAATCGAAGATCGTCTTGGAAGCCCAAAGCTCTGACGACGGCGCACGAGCGAGCATTGCGATCCGGCCGCTGACGCCCACGTGCGCCTGCCCCTGCCGCTGAAAGGCATAGACGATCCCGTTGTGAACGGCGGCAACACCCAATCCGGTGTAGGCGGGGACGACCTCAGTCGAAACCGCTCGAGCGGGAAGGCTCAGCGTCGTCGCAACCAACGCCAGCGTCAACAGCGTTGCTTTCGGACGAACATGCAGAAGCATGGCCGTATCGTGACAGAGCTTGCCTTGCACGTCCATGGTCTGGCAGGCCCGTGAGCGATGTTGCCGCAAAAAAGAATCGAGCCCCCCGCTGGAAGCTCGATTCGATATTCGGTTCATCGTGCCGACGAGGCTCCCCCGGAACCCCGCCGCACTTCGTGCCCTTGCCGGCGCGCCACCCTCATCTTCTGCGGCCCGCCTCCCGATCCCCTCACTTCAAGCGGTCCCTGCCGGGCATCCCAGACCTTCGGGCTCGGATGCAGTTTCGTGACCGGAGGTGCGCTCATGCGGGTATCGCGTACGGGCACACGGTACGGCCCGGAGAACACGCCGGTCCAGAACCAAAATGGGCTACTTTGCGAGCCCTTGCAATGCGGCCGTCAGACGCTGAACCGGGCCGCTCACACCCATCCGTCTGCCGGCTTCGATCATCGCCGGCGCCATCGCGGCCGGAAGCCGTGTTGCGACCCGGCCGACGGGAACCGTGGTCTGGATCTGGACGACGCGAGCGGCTCGGCGAACGTAGTCGCGATGCATGGCGACCTTGCCCAGCGCTCCGGCCGAACCATCCTTCGCCGCTTCCAACACGGCATCCAACGTGCCGTGCGCGCGAATCAACGCGCCGGCGGTCTTTTCGCCGATACCGGGAACGCCGGGCAGCCCGTCCGACGGATCGCCGCGCAGCACAGCGAAATCGGCGTAGACGCGCCCGGGGATCGCGTAGCGCCGCTCGATCTCCGCCTCGTCCACCACGGCCAGGTCGCTCACACCCTTGCGCGGGTACAGCACGAAGATGTCGGGGTCGCGCACCAGCCCGAACAGATCCCGATCCCCCGAAACCACCGCGACGCGGCGGCCCTTGGCGGCTTCGCGCTCCGCCAGCGTTCCGATCACGTCCTCGGCTTCGAATCCCTCGGCACCGGCACAGGCGATCCCGCCGGCGGTCAGCAGCTCGCGCACCAGAGGAATCTGTTCTTCCGGACCCGCAACCGGCTCGCCCTCGGCCGCAAGGCGATGCGTCTTGTATTCGGGAACCAGGTCCACGCGCCATTGCGGACGCCAGTCGTCGTCGAACGCGCAGGCCGCGCGGTCGGGCCGGTAGGTGGCGATCAGCCGGGCCAGCATGTCGGTGAAGCCGTGGACGGCGTTGACGGGATCGCCGTCCGGGCTGCGGATCGAGTCGGGCAGCGCAAACCACGCCCGGTAAATCAGGCTGGAGGCATCGATCAAAAGGGTGAGCGCCACAACGGTGGATCCTACGCACTGCGTTCCTCGGCTTGCACCGGCGGCTCGCTCGGCTAACCTTGCGCCGTGCCATCGGCCAGGAAACCCCCCGCGAAGCGGCGAACCGCGAAAGCCGCCTCCAAGGCGCGAGCCAAAGGGCCGGCGAAGACAAGGAAACCGCCGGCCGCGCAAAGCGAGCCGTTCGATCCCATCGCGGCGCGCGACGTCGCCGCGGCCATCGAAGAGTTGGATGCAAAGGAAATGGAACAGGCCGTTTCGCCAGAAGCCGATCCGGCCGGCGCCGGCGGTCAAATGGCCGCAGACGCAGACACAACCGAAGGCGCGCATCAAGTAGACGCCGCCAACCTTGCCTCCGAATGGCTGCGCTGGCCTCCGATCTCGTACTGGATGAAGGCGGCCGCCGGCGTGATCGCGGTGGTCGCGATGGCCAACATGCTGGTGGCGCTGCGGCAGATCATCATCCTGCTGCTGATCTCGCTGATCCTGGCGATCGGCCTGCAGCCCGGCGTGACCTGGCTGGTCGGCAAGGGGATTCGCCGCGGTGGCGCGGTCGCGCTGATCTTCTTCTCGGCTGCGTTCGTGGTGATCGGCTTCCTTGCGTTGATCACCCCGACGATCATCCGCCAGATCGGCCAGTTGGTCAGCGAAGGCCCCGACTACATCGACCGCGCCCAGAAGAAGTACAAGTTCTTCGCAGATCTCAACATGCGGTTCGACCTGCAAGCCAAGTTGAAAGGAGTCGCCGAAGACCTGCCCTCAACTGCACTGTCATTCATCAAGTCCTTCACGGCTTTCTTGTTCAACGGCATCACCGTGATGATCTTGACGCTGTACTTCGCCACAGCGCTTCCGAAGATGGAGGCCGGAATTGCCCGCCTGCTTCGCCGCGACAAGCGTGAGGACTTCCAGAAGATCCTGGAGGACTCCACGGGTTTGGTCGGCGGCTACATGCTGGGAAACCTAATCGTCAGCGTGATCGCGGGGGGCGTGTCGTTCGTCGCCCTGCTGATCATCGGCGTGCCCTATCCGGCGGCGCTGGCCTTCTGGATCGCATTGGCGGACCTGATCCCGACGGTCGGCGCGCTGCTGGGCGCGGCGGCTGCCGTGCTGATCGCGGTCTTCGCCGGGGTCCCTCAGTTGATCGGCACGATCATCTTCTTCGCGATCTACCAGCAAATCGAAAACTACGTGATCGCCCCGCGCGTGATGACTCGCACCGTCGAGATGTCGGCAGCCGCGGTCATCGTCGCCGTGCTGGTGGGCGTCACGCTGGCGGGGTTCCCCG